>JAUZPC010000011.1 GCA_030706105.1 Bacteroidota bacterium
ATGTTGGTATTGCTGCTATTGATTTTATCTTCCAAAAGTTCAAATTTCGCAAGGAAATGATGATGACAAAGCAGGAAGTAAAGGAAGAAAACAAATCTCAGGAAGGCGATCCGCAGATTAAAGCAAGGATTAAAAAAGCTCAATTTGCCATGGCCAGAAACCGAATGATGAAAGATGTTCCTACTGCTGATGTTATTATTACTAACCCTACACACTTTGCCGTTGCTGTAAGATATGATCCAAATAAATTCCAGGCTCCAAAAGTTGTAGCCAAAGGTATGGATGAACTGGCTCAAAGAATAAAGAAGATTGCTAAGGATAATAATGTCCCAATTCATGAAGACAGACTTTTGGCACGTACATTGTATAAACTTTGTGAGGTAGGAGATTTTATTCCGGAATCATTGTTTAAATCTGTTGCCCAGATTTTGGCATATATCTATAAATTGAAAACAAGTAAAAAGAAAACGATAGTATAATAATTGAACAAATTCAATAAAAATTCAGATATCTTTTTAGCATTTGGCCTTTTACTTATGTTGGGTCTGATGTTAATCCCATTGCCGTCTATGGTGCTGGATTTTCTATTGGCGCTTAATATTTCACTTTCCGTATTAATTTTTGTAGTTTCTTTATATATTAAAACACCTCTGGATATCTCTATTTTCCCGGGATTACTATTAGTATTAACTTTATTCAGGCTGTCTCTAAATATCGGCTCTGCAAGATTAGTATTAATTGAGGGTTATGCCGGAAAAGTAATTGAAACATTCGGTTCTTTTGTGGTTGGCGGTAATTATGTTGTCGGTTTTATTATCTTCATTATTCTGGTAGTTGTACAGTTTATAGTTATTATTAAAGGTTCCGGTAGAATTTCCGAAGTAGCAGCCAGATTTACGTTAGATGCAATGCCGGGTAAACAAATGGCGATTGATGCTGACCTAAATACCGGTTTAATAACTGAGTCAGATGCAAGAGCCAGAAGAGATGGAATTTCAAAAGAAGCAGAGTTTTACGGTGCAATGGATGGCGCCAGCAAGTTTGTTAAAGGAGATGCTATTGCCGGTCTTTTAATAAACGGCATAAATATTCTTGGCGGGTTTATAATAGGTGTTGCTGAAAAGGGACTTTCTTTTACAGATGCAATTCAGAAATATACAATCTTAACAATTGGTGATGGCCTTGTATCTCAAATACCTGCACTATTAATTTCTACTGCTGCCGGTTTGGTGGTAACCAGAAGTGCTTCAAGTGCATCTCTGGATAGTCAGTTCAAAACTCAGTTATTTTCAAATCCGCGTGTTTTAGGTACTGTATCAGGAGCAATTCTGTTATTTGCTCTTATACCGGGAATGCCAACAATTCCATTTCTAATTTTATCCATATCACTTGGCACCGGTTCATATATGACCAAGAAAAGGAAAAAAGCGGATGAAATTGCTCCTATTATTGAAGAACAGGCAGAAGAACCGCAGGAAGAAAAAGTTGAACAATATTTACAGGTTGATCCAATTGAAATTGAAATTGGGTATGGACTAATCAGTTTAGTAGACGAAAAACAGGGAGGTAATTTATTCCAGAAAATTGCTTCTACAAGAAAATTTATTGCTTTGGAATATGGCATTTTAATCCCTCCTGTTAGAGTTAGAGATAACTTACAACTTGATCCTAATGCGTATTTAATTAAAATTAAAGGAAATATAGTTGCCCAATTTGAAATTTACACTGATAGATATCTTGCAATGAATCCGGGGAATGCAAAAGAAGATTTATCCGGCATCCCTACTCAGGACCCGGCTTTTGGGCTTCAGGCGTTTTGGATTACTCAGCAGGAAAAAGATAGAGCCGAATTACTTGAATATACTGTAGTTGATAGTCTTTCAGTTTTATCAACTCATCTTCAGGAAACATTAAAGAAGAATTTTGATAAAATTTTATCACGTCAGGCAGTTAAACAATTACTGGAAAATCTTAAAAAAGAATATCCGGCTGTTATTGAAGATATTAACCCGGATGTATTATCTTTGGGTACTATTCAAAAAGTTTTACAGAGTTTATTAAAAGAATTTATTCCTATTAAGGATTTAGTACAAATTTTGGAAGCGTTGGTAGATTATTCAAAAGTTACAAAAAATGTGGATGTCTTAACTGAGTATGTAAGGCATTCTATTGGCGATACAATTGCTAATTTGTATAAAGACAATAATAATGTTATCAGAGCAGCGGCGTTGGCGGATGAAGTTGAAATTATTATTACAAAAGCATTGCAGAACCAGAAAGAGGCCTCTCAGACATTAGGTCTTAGCCCAATTATGCTTCGTGAGTTAAATACAAACATTATAAATATGGTCGAAAAGTTTAAGAAATTTGGCTTCCCTCCGGTTATTATTACTTCTGCAACAATACGCCCTTATTTTTACAGGTTAATAAATTCGTCTTTCCCGGATGTTGCTATTCTTTCGTTTTCAGAACTTCCTTCAAATGTGGAACTTGAATTTATTGATAATTTAGAGGTAAAGAATGCAAATTAAAAAATATTTAGCGACTACTCTTAAAGAAGCAACAGTTCAAATGAAAGCCGAATTGGGCGATGATGCAATTATTATCAGCACGCGCATTAAAGAAGGGAATCCACGCCTGGGAACGACAAAGATGTTTGAATTGGTTGCCGGTGTTGAAGATGATTATGATAAGCTTAATGCAAGAAAGGAGAGTCCCGCTCCTGTAAAAGAAACTACATACAATAGTGAAGTTAATAAAATTGCCAAGAAGGTATATCAAAAGAATAATTCTGTTACTTTGGGAGAAATGCTTGAAGAAGCTTCTAAAAATAAATTAAAACCAAAACAGACCACTATTCCAAGCATCGAAAAAGAACTTAAAGAAGTTGTTGATAATTTGGTTCAGCGTGAAGTTTCAAAACAAATTATTAACCAGATACTTGAACAGCTAAAAAAATATAAGAACGTTTTGCATAGTTCTAATATAGAATCTTATCTGCTTTCTTGTATCTCTTCTATGCTTAATACATCTAATTTTGAATTAAAAAAACGCAATAAGCCTTCTGTTATTTCCGTTGTTGGCCCCACAGGTGTAGGAAAAACAACGTGTATAGCTAAAATTGCCGTAATTTCTAAGATTTTACATAATTTAAACGTAGGGTTAATTTCAATAGATACATATCGTTTGGGCGCATTGGATCAACTGAAAATATTCTCAGAGATAAGTAATATTGATATGCAGGTAGCTTATGAAGCTTCCGAAATGCCCCAGTTATTAAATAACTTCAGAAAAAAGGATATCATCTTTATTGATACTGCCGGCCGAAGCCAGCGTAATGCTAACCAGCTTGATAAAAACAAAGAGTTTTTCAAAAATATTTCCATTGATCAGAGCTTCCTTGTTCTTAGTGCTACAAGTTCTTTAAGAACACTCTATGATGTTATTGACAAATTTAGAGTATTTAACTTTGATTCTGCAATTTTTACAAAAATTGATGAAGCCCCTGCCTTTGGCAATTTGCTTAACGTTTCTGTAAATAAAAAGCTGCCGATATCATTTTTAGCAAATGGACAGGTGATTCCTGATGATATAATATCTGCTGATTCTGATTTTATTGCTAATATGATCTATTCAGGAAAGACATCAAAATGATAGGCCAGGCTGAACGGCTTTATGAGTTAAATCACCTTTATAAAAAGGAGGATAAAGCTGTTTATAAGAATAACATTATTGCATTTACTTCCGGTAAAGGGGGGACGGGGAAAACTATAATATCCCTGAATACTGCTTTCGGAAGTGCAATTGATGGCAAGAAAGTCCTATATATTGATCTGGATCTAAATTTTGCAAATGCTGCCATTATGCTTAACATTTATAGTGAATCAACAATTATAGATTTTTTTAAAGGCAGCAACAATCTTTCTTCATTGATTTACAAGTATCATAACAATCTTCATTTTATATTTGGCGACTCAGGCAGGTTAGATTTCCCCAAAGTAGATAAAGGCTCAATTTTCAAATTGTTTAATGAAATTCAGCAGTTGAGTGATAAGTATGATTTAATCATTATTGATACCGGTGCAGGAGCTGCAGAAGAGACTCTTGAAATATTGTTAAACAGTGCTATTACAGTTATAATTTCATCTACCGAACCAACGTCAATTATGGATTGCTATGTTATCCATAAACTATTAAAATTCAATAATTATAAGGGCGTAAAGTCTGTAATTATAAACAGATGTGAGAATGAGAAAGACGGCGAAAATGCTTTTAGAAATTTAACTACTGCCGTTAACCACTTTATTAAAGAACCCGCAAAATTGATTGGTCTTGTAAACGACGATGTAGAAATTAGCAGATCAATTAAAGAACAGAAAATATTCATTTCCAGAAATCCGGCAAGCACAACAGCTATGCAGATAAAAAAAATCTCCAAGAATATTTACGATAACCTTCAATTGGTTAATATTAACCAAATCAAAAAATAATCCCTTTAAAAAACCCACAAAATAAGATAAAAAAAGGTACTCTAATTTTACTTTTATGGTATAGTATTTGCCTAAATATTATAACAAAATAAGTAAGATAAAGATGAATAAAATAGTGTTAAATGCTGGTTTACTGATTTTTGCGCTAAGCGTAGTTTTTTTTAGTAAGAATAATTTGCCGATTCAGGATGTATTACTAAGATCTTTTCTCGTATTTTTTATAGCCACTGTGATGCTTAGCATAGCTACAATTATATTTATGAAATCTATAAATAAGATTTCGTCACAAAAGAATAAAGATCTTTCACAAACCACTAAGTAGAAGGTGAAATAACATGGATATAGGAATATTATGGAATCAGTTTAAAAGCACTCCTACAGAGCAGCTTAAAAAACAAATAATCCTGAATTATGTAAAGCTAGTTCATTATGTAATCCATAACTCTAAATTCGTAAGTTTTGATATACTTGACGACAGGGACTATTTCCAGTTCGGAATTGAAGGCCTTAGTGAAGCTATAGACCGTTTTGATCCGAATTACGGAACTAAATTTGAGACTTATGCCATTCAGAGAATCCGTGGAAAAATAATTGATGAACTAAGAAAATTGCAAATTAAACCTCGTGTTACTGCGCCAGATAAGAAAGATGATGTTGTTTATTCAAATGTATCTTTAAACCATTCTGTAGATTCAGATGAAGGATTTATGCTGTATGAAACCATTCCTACCTATGAAGAATCTCAGGATGAAACCTATGAAAAAAATGAACTTAAAGAGATCTTGATTAAAGCTATGAAAGAGCTTGAAGAGAGAGATAGACTGATACTTACCTTGTACTACTACGAAAATCTTAATTATAAGGAAATTGCCCATACATTAAATATTACTGTTTCAAGAGTTTCTCAGGTACATTCCAGAATCATTCAGTTACTCAAAAGTAAATTGGCAGGAATAAATGTTTAATATATCAGAAACCGATATCGCAAAGAAAAAAACAATATATAGAAACTATATATTAAATTTAAAGAATTTGCCCTCGATACCGGCTATCATGTTTGAAATTGCTAAACTTTTGGATAGTCCAAGGACAAGCGCTGCTGAATTAGGCAGGCTTATTAGTAAAGACCAGGCTTTAGTTGCTAAAATCCTTACTGTTGCAAATTCTCCATTGTATGGCCTTCCGAGAAGAGTTGCCACAATTGAATTTGCTATTGTCATTTTGGGCTTCGACCATATCAAAAATATTATTATTGCTCTTTCAATGATGGAAGCTTTTAAAAATAAATCAGATAAAAATTGGGACCGCAAGGCATATTGGCTGCATTCTTTTGTTTCGGCCAGTGCAGCTAAAAGAATTGCTGATGATCTTGGTTATATGAAATCAGGAGAAGCCTTTACTGCCGGATTGCTGCACGATTTAGGAATATCTGTTATCCAGCGCTTCTTTAACAAAGAATTTCAGGAAATTTGTACTTTGGTTCAATCTCAGCAGATGAGATATATATCTGCTGAAGAGACTGTAATTGGCTTAAACCATCAGGATATAGGACTTATTCTTTGTGAAAGATGGAATCTGCCTCAAACTTTAAGTGACTCTATAGCTAACCATCATTTCCCTTCAAGAACAGAGTCTAACAAAGAATTGGCCGCAATTGTGCATTTAGCTGATTATATGACCCAGAGGTTTTCTATCGGGAATTTCGACTGGGATGAAAATATAGAACTTGACGAAAGCATAATTAGCATTTTGAAACTTGGTGATATAAATTACCTAAACAAGTTTATTGATAGTTACGAAGAACTATTTAAAAATCAAATTGATTCATTATTAAATTAAAAAAAATCTATGGATACTTTAATAACTACACAACAACAAAAAAGAGCAAAAACCGAACTGGTATTAATGAATATTTATAATCTTCCATCTGTTCCTAAAATAATGATGGATGCTTTAACATTATTGGATAGTAAATCCACTAATACAAGTGAGATTATTAAAGTGATATCCAAAGACCAGGGACTAATCACAAAAATTTTAACTATTGCAAATTCTCCATTATATGGACTGCAAAGAAAAGTTACTTCCATTGACTTTGCTATTTTGATTTTAGGTTTTGGCGAGTTAAGAAATCTTATCTCCATTTTATCCATGATGGAATCATTCAAGAACAAAACTGACAAATACCTTGACCAGAAAACTTTCTGGATTCATTCTTTTATTGTTGGCAGTGCTACTAAAAGATTAGCTGAAGACTTAGGCTTTCATAATAGTGGTGAAGCTTTTGTAGCAGGTTTTTTACATGATCTCGGAATTTCCGTACTTCATAGATTTTTGCATACTAACTTTATTACTATTAAGGATTTAGTTGCTGATAAAAATATATCATATAAAGAAGCTGAGCTGGAAGTATTAGGCATGACACATGAAGAAGTCGGAAATTGCCTTCTGGAAAGATGGAACTTCCCTGAAGTTTTATGTGATGTCATTTTACATCATCATAACCCTTCAAATTCTAAAGACAATAATTTCTTAGCTTCTATTATCCATTTATCTGATTATATGACCCAAAGGTTAGAAATTGGTAAATTCGCCTGGGACGATAACCTTACCCTAAACGAAGAAGCTAAACAAATTTTGAGATTCAGAAGTGATGAAGAAGCAGATAATTTTATTCTTGGTTACAAAACATTATTTTCAAACCAAATTGAATCAGCAAGGTTTTTAAGTTGAGAATTATTAAAAATAATACGTATAAGTACGATCCTTTTTACTGTACACTGCCTATTGTTAAAAAAAGTACGATCGGAAACTCAAATTTGAGACTGCTTAAAGAAGAGCTATCTGAAGGTAATAATCCTATAAAATTAAAGGTTGACGACTATTTTAAGTTAGTTTCTGACCTTAATATGGATATAAATAAAAATCCGGATTTAAATAATATTTTATATTCTTTTGCAAAAGCATTGAACTGCATTACTAATGTTAAAGAATACGGACTCTATTTCTTTGATAAAAATAAAACAAATTTAGTTCCTATAAATGAGAATGTTCAGGAACATACTACTGTTTTGATAAACAGTTCTTTCAAAGAAGGTATTCTGGACTGGCTGTTTGAAGAAGAAAAAGCTATTATTTTGCCTGATTTTAAAAACTCTAATACTTTACGTCCTAAGTTTAATTATTTTATCGTCCCATTAACGGAAAAGAAAAATAACATTGGAGTGCTTTCAGTTTTAGTTAAAGCTAATGTACTTAAAGAGAACAGTATTGAAGAGGAAGTTATTAAGACTCTTCTTGGTTTGGTTACACCCAGAATTGAAAATATCAAGAAAAAAACTGAATTAATTGAAACTTATAAAGAACTTCAGGTTTATCAGTCAAAGTTAACAAATGATTTTAAACTCTCGGCAGTCGGAGAACTCACGTTTGGGATAGCTGAAGAAGTCTTATCTTCACTTCAGATTATTTTAAGCAACATAGATTTTTTAGAAAAAGGGCCTAACGCAGATTTAGACTCAATTGAAGACGTCAAGAACCAAGTTCAAAAAATAAGAAATGTAATTTCGCGATTAGTTAAGTTCTCTGATGTTAACGATAGTAAAATGCAGATTCACCCCTGCAACGTTAATGAAGTGATTACTGATTTTTATAATGTTATTGCTTCTTCTGTTAAAAAGGATAATTATGAATGTATGCTTGATCTGGAAAAGGAATTACCTCCGGTATTAAGTCATCCAAATTTTATAAACCAAATTTTAGTTAATGTTTATTCGGTGTTAAAACCTGTTGGCCGGGATGGCGGGATGATTATTCAGACAAAAGATGCCAAGGACCAAATTATTATTAAATTCTTTACAACTGATAATATAAAAATTCCAGTTTCAAATCTTGATAATTCAAATAATATGAGCTTGCGTATACTGGACAAGTTAATGAAAAAGCACGAAGGTGAAATAAAAATTAATTCATCTGATGCTGCCGGCACTACAGTAATTCTAATCTTTCCATTGAGAAGGAGATTAAGATCATGAAATATATTATAATTTTCTTTTTAGTTCTTTCTTGTTCATTATTTGCGCAGGAAAGCGGCAGTTTCTCAAACGACATCAATAGTTCAGTTAAAACTGATTCTGTAAATTTGCAGGAATATGTGCGCAGCCAAATAATTGCCGCCAAAGAAAAGGAAAAGACTACTGCAGTTAAACCAAGTGAGACCAGAAAACCCGGGATAATCAGAGAGGAAAATCTATCTGACTCCGGAAAAAGTTCAGGTGTTTTATCTCCCAAGATTCTTGTAATTATTACTGCCGGTTTTTTTGCATTTTCTTATATAGGAATCAGAAGATTGAAATTAAGAAGCAACAATAAACTTAAGAGAAATATTAATCTTATCAGAAAAGAATTTGCTATAAGGAAAGATAATCCGAAACTTTCAGGTTTAAGATCTAAGCTATGTGATGGACATGATTATTATGATGCAGATGCTAAATTTTACTCAGCAAGGGCAAAAGAATATAAAATATCCCAGGGGGAACTTGTTTTGGCTGCAAGAATTAAATCTCACAAATTGATGAAAGCTACAGAGAAAGTTTAAATAGCGAGTAAATACCATGATTAAAAGTGTATATATGACAGGCAGAAGCCTGAATGAAAGAGTAAAGAATTTAGAGCTTGTATCTAACAATTTGGCAAATATAAATTCTATCGGATATAAAAAGCAGATACCTTTTTCTGAAGTCCTTGATAAAGAAGGTAAAGCTGTAATTAAAGATATTACCGATTTTACTGAAGGTGAAAAATCCTTAACTGCTAATCCTTTTGATAATGCAATTACTGGCGAAGGTTATTTTTTGGTTAAAGCCAATAATGGTGAATTGCAAGTGTCACGTTCCGGCAAGTTTAATCTTTCAAATGACGGCTTTTTAGTTAACCAGGAAGGTAACAAGGTGCTTGGTAAACATGGCGAAATAAATCTTTCAGCTTATCAGCTTAATCAGGATCAGAAACTGACTATTGATAAAACCGGTGAAATTAAAATTGGTGATGAAGTAATTGATAAATTAGCAATTGTAAAACCTACAGATACGGAATTATTAGAGAGACTGTCAACTTCAAACTTTGGTGTTAAGCAGTCAGAATATGTACCTGTTAATGAGAGCGATTACCAAATTTCTCAGGGCTATTTAGAAGAATCGAATGTTAATGCCATTTTAGAAATGGAATCTATGATAAAAATTAATCATGAGTATGAATCAGCTCATAAGGTTATGCTTTCTTTGGATGATTCGTTAGGTAAAGCAATAGAGATTGGAAAGGTATAGAGAAGGAGTAAATTATGCCGACAAGAGCACTCAGATCTGCAGCTTCAGGCCTTTTGGCCCAGCAAATTAACATTGAAACAATTTCAAACAATATTGCGAATGTTAACACTACAGCTTTTAAAAAGAATAAGGCTGAGTTCCAGGACTTAATGTATCAGGAAGTTAGTTTAAATCCTATTTCTTCTGACAGTATAACTAATAAAGAATCTTCATCTCAAAGGATTCAGGTTGGTAATGGTGTTCAGCCTAGTTCAACTGCAAAGGTATTTAAACAAGGCGATTTATCAGCTACACAAAATGAGCTTGACATCGGTATTCAGGGTGAAGGGTTTTTCCAGGTTAAAAAACCTGATGGAACTTTTGCTTATACCCGTGATGGTTCTTTTAAAGTGAATGCAGATGGTGAAATTTGCACCTCAAATGGTTATACTCTGGAACCAGGCCTAAAATTAGATGAGAATGCTTTAAGCGTAAGCATTAGTAAAGATGGTACTGTTGAAGTTAAGGAAACAAATGGTGGAAGTCTTACTTTGGGCACCATTGAACTTGCAAGGTTTATCAACCCTGGCGGCTTGGAAGCATTAGGAGATAACTTATACGGCGAAACTAAAGCTTCAGGTGCTCCTATTCTTAGTGCTGCCGGTAAAGATGGTTTTGGCGAACTAAACCAGGGCTTTCTGGAAGCTTCAAATGTTGATATAGTTGAAGAGATGATATCTATGATTACTGCACAAAGAGCTTATGAAATAAACTCTAAAACAGTAAAAACAGTTGAAGACATGTTAACTATGGCTAACAATCTTAAAAGATAATAATGTCTAAAATAGTATTAAATATTGTTTGTTTATTAGTTTTAGGTAATAGCCTTTTTGCACAATCGTTTCAGGAGAAATTGGATGTCTGCCTGAACAATAAGCTAAAGGAATATTCTAATTATGAATATAACATAATGAATATGCCGAAAGCTTATACATCAATTGAAATAAACGAGCAGGGCGATTTTAAGTTAAGTGGTAACCTTTATTATATACCCGTTATTATTACAAATAAACAGTCTTCAGTTAAGTCTTATATTCAATTAAGAGTTAAGCTTAATAAAGATGTTTTTTGTGCAGCCGGGGATATTACTAAAAATACAAATTTCAGTAACAATGATATTGCTGTAAAAAATATTGATGTTACTCAGCTAAAAGGGAAACCTGCTTATTCATTAGACAAAATATTAACATCAAGAAGTAAACTATTTATTAAGTCTGGTGAAATTATTTATGAAGAAATGTTATCAAGGATTCCTGTTGTTTTGAAAGATACAAAAGTTACGGCATATCTGGTTAAAGGTAATCTTGAAATATCACTTGATGCTGTTGCAAAACAGGAAGGATGTCCGGGAGACATTATTGCAATTCAAACTGTCAATAAAAAAAAATATAATGCAAGAGTAGTTGATCAGAACATTGTAAATATTATTGAGTAAAATGATATGAAAAAAATAATTATTATATGGTTTTTAGCTGTTATGGCTATTTGTGCACAAGATATGCGGAGAAATTCATTTGCTTCTTTATTCGCCGACCAAAAAGCTGTGCAAATTGGTGATGCTGTTACTATTCTTGTTGTGGAATCATCACAAGCTTCCAATAATGCTGAAACATCTACAGGACGGCAAAGCAGCATTGGCCTCAATGGGTCTTTGCAGGCTGGTAAATCACCAGGTACAAGTCTCGAAGGATCATTAGGAACCACTAATGATTTCTCAGGTACCGGGTCAACTAAAACTACTGGATTAGTGAGAACTAAAATTTCAGCTACTGTTGATTCTGTTTTATCAAACGGAAATTTGCATATACAGGGAAGCCGGAAAATTGTAATTAACGGTGAAGAACAAAATGTTAAAATAAAAGGCATTGTAAGAACATCTGATATTCTATCTGATAATTCAATATTATCATATAACATTTCAGAGGCAGAAATTGTATTTGAAGGCAGCGGCTTAATTGATAATGCCCAAAAACCGGGATGGATAACCAAGTTTTTACATTGGTTATTTTAGAGGTATGACAATGAAAAAAAGTTTACTTATTTGTTTCATATTTATTCTTTCGCTTTCAACTATCTATCCGCAAAGGATAAAAGATATTGCGTATTTAACAGGTACTAATTCTGAACAGATTATTGGTTATGGATTGGTAATTGGACTTGGCGGAACGGGGGACAGCCAGAGGTCGCAGTTTACAATGCAGTCTATTACAAGTATGCTTAAAAGATTTGGAATAACAGTCCCTCAAACAGATCTTAGAACAAAAAACGTTGCTGCCGTAATGGTTACAGCTACCGTAAGTAGCGGCCTTAAACAGGGAGCCGATTTTGATGTTTTAGTCTCTTCGATGGGTGATGCTTCAAGTTTGCAGGGTGGTACTCTTATTATGACTCCGCTATCAGGAATGAACGGAACCGTATATGGATATGCGCAAGGGCCTTTGTCTGTTGGAGGATATGATATAAATACCCCAACAGGTAATAGAGTTGCACGTAACCATACTCTTGCAGGCAGAGTTCCAAGAGGCGGTAATCTTAAAATGGCAATAAATCCTACTGATACACCCAAAAAGCAATTAAGTTTATTTCTTAAGACTCCTGATTTAACTACATGCAATAATGTAACTAACGCTATTAACTCCAAATTTGGAAATACTACAGCATCAGCGTTAAATGCTTCTGAAATTAAAATAACTGTCCCGGCTGATAAACAAACTAATATCGTTTCTTTTCTTGCTGATTTAGAGACCTTACCGGTTCAGATTGATAATATTGCTAAAGTGGTTCTTAATGAAAGAACTGGTACCGTAGTTGCAGGGAGTAACGTTAAAATATTGCCTGTTACAATTTCACAAGGAAGTTTGAATCTGACAATCAGATCGTATCCCATAATTTCTCAGCCAAATTCATTTTCAAACGGTACAACGCAAGTATTTAATAATCAGGTACCTTATGCTTCTCAGGACTCAACTACGGCTATTGCATTAACAGGAGCATCAACTGTTCAGGAAGTTGCTTCTGCTTTAAATTCCTTAAAAGTTACTCCTAAGGATATAATTGCAATATTCCAGGCACTAAAAGAAGCTGGTGCGTTAGTAGCAGAATTAATTGTAATCTAAAAGTATGGAGTTAAAAGTTACAAATACTGACAAGCATATTGATTCTGCAAAACAGTTGGTCAATACTAATATGACTGATGGACAGAAGTTAAAACTTGCAGAAGCTGCTAAAGGATTTGAAAGTATGCTTACTTCCATGATGCTTAAAAGTATGAATACCACAGAAGGAGGCATGTTTGGCGATGAAAGTTACGGAGGAGATTATTTCGATTCTATTTTCCAAAACGAAATTGCTAATAAAATGTCCAGTGGTAAGGGATTAGGAGTTGCTGATATTATATATATGAAGATGACCGGCGAACCGATACCCGAGAATCTTAAAAATATTAAAATAAGTTCAGGAATACATTCAAACCAGGATAAAATTAGTACGCAAACTAAAAATGTCAGTTCAGTAAATACAAAAAAAAAATTACAAATTACTGACTCTCAGAAAATAGATATCTCAAATTCAAACAGTAAAAATACTATAAGCCCAAGTGAGAAATCATTGTCAAGATTAAATAAATATGATGACTATATTGCAGAAGCATCTGACGTATATGGGGTAGATGAAAATTTGATTCGTTCAGTAATTATGACAGAATCAAATGCTCAGGAGAAAGCAGCTTCAAAATGCCATGCAAAGGGTTTGATGCAGCTTTTAGACGGAACCGCAAAGAGTATGGGGGCTAAAAATGTTTGGGATCCAAAGCAGAATATTATGGCAGGGACTAAATATTTATCGGGTTTACTTCGACAATATAATGGAGATGTTAAGCTCGCTTTGGCCGGCTACAATGCAGGTCCGGGTGCTGTAAGTAAGTATAACGGAGTTCCTCCATACAATGAAACTAAAAATTATATAACAAGAGTATTAGGATACTTTAACCATTTTAACGGAACATCAAATGAATCTGAAACAATTGAATAACGCTTTAGAAGTTCAATTAGAGAACTTACATAATTATCTTGACGCCGTTGAAAGGCAGCAAAAGGCATTAATAACTATAAATTTTAATGAACTTGAACAGTCTATTACAGATCAGGAAATAAGCCTCAAACTAATTTCAGAGTCTGAATACAAGACTGAAGAGACTATCAAAATGTTTATTGCAAACTATAAACTGCAAGTTAATGAACCTGCACTCAAAAACATTTTGGAGAGATTAAGAAATGTTAAAAACGACGACGTTAAAGATTTATTTGTTAAGCAGAAAGAAATCAGAGATATTGTTCAAAGTATTTTAAGATTGAATACACAGAACAGAATTCTGATTGATCACAGCAGAAATTTTATAAAAGAAACTGTAGCAGCCCTGGTAAATAATAAAAAAGCTATATTGGACAGGAAAATCTAATGAGTATCGGAAGAATTTTTGATATATCGAGGAGAAGTCTTGCAACTTATCAGAGGGCATTGGATGTTACTTCGCATAACATTGCAAATGCAGATAATACTAACTATTCAAGACAAATAGTAAGCTTTTCAGCCGAAAAACCAAATGCGTCTAATGGTACACTTTTAGGCTTTGGCGTTACTATGGACGACGTTCAGCGTGCAAAAAATAATTTGGTCGAAAACCAAATTAGGGCTAATAATACTTATTATTCTACTAATGATGAAAAATCCCAGCTTTTAACTCAGATTGAAGGCCTTTTTGGTGAACCGTCGGATACCGGAGTTTCAAATTTAACTACATCATTTTTAAATTCTTGGCAGGAGCTTGCCGTTACTCCAAACTCTATGTCTCTAAGATACAATGTTATCAGATCAGCAAATCAGCTTTCTTCAAAAATTCAATCAATATCTCAGGGCCTTGATACTTTAAAAACTGATATCCTGGATGAAACAAAAGCGAAAGTCGATTTACTTAATACTACGCTTACAAACATTCAGTCATTAAATGCACAAATTTTTGAACAGAAAAATCTGGGTTATACACCGAACGATTTGATGGATAAAAGAGATGCAGCAATAAATGATCTAAGTAAGATGGCTAATATAAGTGTATCTTACGACGCATCAAATACTGCAAATATTTCAGTCGGCGGTGTCTTTGCTGTTGATAAAAGTAACGTTAATACTTTTAGTATGAAAGTTATTGATGGCGAAATGACTCTTGTTTCAGGCAGTCAGGAATTAAAAGCTCAGCTTAATGGCGGTACTTTAAGTTCTATGATGGATGTTTATTCCAATTCAATTCCTGAGTACCAGACCAAATTGGATGATTATGTAAATGCGCTTGTAACCAGCGTTAATAACCTGCATACAAAGGGCTCAACGCTTGATACTCCACCACAAACAGGTATTAAGTTTTTTGATGATTATAAATCCGGTAAACTTCAGGTAAATTCACAAATTATCAATAATCCCAATAAAATTGCGATTTCGGCTGACGGTACTTCAGGTAATGGTACAATTGCTCAGTCTATAGCGGATCTATCATCGGCTAATATATTGAATGGAACAACCTTATCAAATAATTATTCTAATATGATAAGCCAGCTTGGTACAGAAACTCTGACTGCTCAGCAAAATGCAGATTCGGGTAATTTAATTCTCCAACAGTTAGATCAGCAAAAAGCTTCATATTCAGGTGTTTCTGTCGATGAAGAAATGACAAACGTTATTAAATTTCAGCGTTCATATGACGCTTCAGCAAAATTGATTAAGGTTGCTGATGATATGCTGCAAACATTATTAAATATGGTATAAAATTATGAGAATATCTGATTCACTAATAAGTTCAAATTTTGTAAATTCTTACAATTCTTTGAAAAGCAGAATGGAATCCCTAAGATCTGAGATTGCCAGTGGTGTAAAAGTTACCAAACCTTCTGATTCTCCTGATGGAGCGGCTAAAATCTTAAGAATGAATTCTAACCTTAGTCAGTCTGATTCCTATAAGAATAATATTCAAAATAGCTTATCCTTTATTAAGGAAACAGATTCTTCTATGGAATCAATGCAAAGCGAAACTGTAGGACTGATGGAGCAGCTTGCTAATTTACAAAATACTACAGAAGACCAAAACCTGGGCAGTTATGCCGATAAAATTGATTTGGCTCTTAAATCTATGATGGATTCTGCAAATGCCGACTATGATGGGAAATATTTGTTCGGCGGCACTGATTACTCTTCAGCGCCGGTTGGATGGTCCGCAGATGGTAAATCGGTAGAAATTAAACCAAATGATGTCTCCGGAAGTAATATAGTAAAAGTTTCATCAAATATTTATCAGAAAATAAATATTTCAGGATCCGAACTGTTTGCTACTACTTTAACAAATAATGGTAATTTGGATTCATCTTCAGCAGTAGGAAGCGTTGTAAACAACTCGTCAACTATATATGATGCAAAAGGAAATGCTTATACTTTAAACCAAACATATACAAAAACGGCTGCAAATACTTATAGCTTGAATTATGATATCCTGGACGCTTCTTCAGTTTCCGTTTTCAGTTCAGCTCCGGCAGCTAAAACAGTTGTTTTTGACCCATCATCAAATGTGATATCTACCATTGATGGAAAAACCCCTTCAGCTTTCAGAGTACAGGTTCCGGGCAATAAAATTGATTTTCAAATAAACATAAATTCACTGTCTGAGAAGAATCAAGCATCTTCTGTTACATCAAGTCTAAATCAGAAAAATGATATTTTTAATACATTGGTAAATATAAGAGACAATTTGCGGGCAGGTATCAGGCCTACTACAGGGCAAGAACAAATTGTATCGGATTTTAATAAACATGTTCTGGATAAATTGGCGGTCTCCGGTGATACTTATAACCAATTAACAAATACTGATGACCTGCTGACAAGTCAGCAGCTTGTAACTAAAACTTTACTCTCAAATGTGCAAGATGTTGATACTGTACAGGCTATGATGGATTTGCAGAATCAGGATAATTCATTACAGATGTCTTATAAGGTATCATCTATGATATTGCCTAAATCTCTGTTAGATTATCTATGAAAAAGAATAATGGGTCGGTTTTAGGTCTGATAATAGGAATTGGAGCAATTTTCGGTTCCTTTATCTTTGAAGGAGGATCCTTAAAGGCTTTATTTAATCTGCCTCCATTAGTAATTGTTTTTGGAGGAACTTTTGCTGCTGTTATTATTGGCTTCGGCTTTGATAGATTTGTTAATATTCCAACTTTAATAAAAATGGCTTATACCCCTAAAGAGTATAATCTAATAGACCTTATTAACAGTATGGTAGATTTTTCAATTATCAGCAGAAAAGAAGGATTACTTGCAATTGAAAAAAGAATTGATGATCTTGAGTATGTATTTTCCAGGAAATTATTGCGATATATAATTGATGGTACAGATGCAGATTCTTTACAGAATTTAGCCTATCTGGAGATTAAGTCCATGCAAGAAAGACATCAATCTAATGCTTTTATTTTTACTAAAATGGGAGGTTATGCTCCAACAATGGGAATTATTGGTACTGTAATGGGACTAATAATGACACTGGCAAATGCAAGCGGCAATTCTGATTTATTGGTTAAGAACATTGCTTCTGCATTTATTGCTACATTGTGGGGTGTTGTCTCTGCAAATATTGTATGGTTACCAATAGGCGATAAATTAAAACAATGTCATTTACAAGAAAAACAAATGATGGAGATCTCTTTGGAAGGGGCACTGTCACTCCAGAGTGGCGAAATTCCTTCGGTAATAAAAGCCAAATTACTAGGGCTGCTACCCCAAAAAGATCAACTAAAAGCCTTAAGTCTTTAGACAATAATGAGGGCTTTACTGAAGAATCTGATAAAGATAGGTATTTAATTACATATTCAGATTTAATAACTTTGTTATTAGGTCTGTTTATTATTTTGTACTCAATCTCAAATGTAGATGCCGGTAAATACAATAATGTTGTAAAAGCTATTGGTTCAGCTTTTGGCAGTTCAAAATCTCTTATTAAGCCGATTATTAATAACAGTAATGTTAGTGCGCAAAGTTCATTAAAAGATGATCTCTCTAAGGTAATTAAAGATAATAATTTTGAAAATTCAGTTAGACTTGAGGAAAATGAAAGAGGTATAATAATCCATATTTTGGGTGATATCCTTTTTACTTCCGGTAATGCTAATCTGAATAATAATTCTCTGGTTATGCTTAACAAGCTTGCGGCAATTATTAAGAATCTTCCTAATGATATACGCATAGAAGGGCATACTGATAACGTTCCAATTAGTAATGGAAATTTTGCCTCAAATTGGCATCTTTCAGTTAACAGAGCTTTAAATACAGCTTATTATTTGATAAACCAGCAGAATTTACCGGCTGGCAGAGTCTCAATTGTTGGCTATTCGGAATATAAACCGATTGCTGATAATAATACGCTTGAAGGAAGAAATTTAAATAGACGTGTTGATATTGTAATTATTAAAAAGTAGACTGATATGAAAATAAATACTTTCCAATTTGGCGAAATCGAATTCGACGATGAAATAATAATAACTTTTTCTGAAGGAATTTTTGGATTTGAACATTTAAAGAAATATCTTTTGGTATATCCTAAAGATGATCTTTTTCATTGGCTGAATTCTGTTGAAGAACCTGATATTGCTTTCCCATTAATGGGTGTAAGGCTTGTTGACGAAACTTTTCCGCAAGATAAAAACCATGAAGCTTTTGGGATAGTTACTTTGAATAAGGATCCTTTAAAGGTTACCGTTAACCTGAAGGCACCTATTTTTATAGATCAAAATGCAAAAACAGGTTATCAAAAAATAATTGATATTGATAAATATCCTGTAAATTACAACCTCTTTGTAGAATAGCAGAGGCTAATAATGCTTATATTAACTAGGAAACAGAACGAAGAAATTAGAATAAATAAAGATATTGTAATTAAAGTTCTGGCAATAAATGACAATCAAATTAAAATTGGTATTGAAGCTCCGGCAAATATTGAAATTTTAAGGGGCGAGCTCTATGAAAAGATTAAACAGACTACTATTGAAGCCTCTGTTAAAAGTAAAGAGATACCAAAAATAGTGAACTTGTCGGTAAATAAAATTAGGAAAATTTCAGATGGCCAATGAAGAACATAAACTTAAAATATTAGTAGTCGATGACTCGGATATTATAAGGCATTCTTTAAAAAACTTTTTTCAAGATTATAATTTTGAAGTAATTACCTGCTTGAATGGCTTAGAGGGTATTCAAATGGCAATTGCTCACAGACCAAGTTTAATTTTCTTAGATTTAATGATGCCCAACTTTGACGGCGTAAAAATGCTTCAGGTTATCAAAGTTTTAGATAATATTAAGCAAATACCCGTTATTGTTATAAGCGGTAACACTGATAAAAGAAATGTTTTGGCAGCTCTTGAAGCAGGTGCCGAAAAAGTTGTTTCAAAACCCCTGCAAAAAGAAATCCTGATAAAAAATATAAATGAAGTGTTGGGCTCTGATTTTCTTAAAAAATCAAAAAGAGGCCAAACATTTAACGAAGGTGATAATAAAGAAATTAAAAAGCAGCTTGTCTCATTTTTTCTTCAGGGCTTTCCATACAAGCGTTCTGCCATGATGGATTCCATTAATAATAAGAATATTGATCTAATGAAGACTGTTATTCATGAAATTAAAGGGACGGGTGGTACAATCGGATATCCTCAGCTAACGGCTATTAGCGAAGATATTGAAAAGAAACTTGCTTTTTCTAATATTGACTGGCAGTTTATTAAAATTAAGTGTGATCAAATATTTTCTGTAGTTAACGAAATTCAGTCTCATAATACATTAGTGGAAAACTAGAATGTTTGTAATCATAGGCGCGGTTATTGTATTTGTTGGAGTTTTAGCCGGATTTACACTTGCCGGGGGCAATCCGTTGTCTCTTTTGCAATATTCGGAGTTTGTTACAATCGGGAGTGCCGCAATTGGCAGTTTACTCATTTCTGCCCCATTGCCTTTAATTAAAAAAATTATTAAATCAGTAACAGGCGTCTTCAAACCCCATGACTTTGCGAAACAAGATTATCTGGAAATTTTAAAATCTTTAAATGATCTGTTCTTGGTTGCTCAAAGAGATGGACTTTTAGCCATTGAAAAACATATCGAAACCCCTGAACAGAGTGATATTTTGGGCAGAAATAAAAAGTTTATCAGTAATGAATTCTATAGAAGTTTTTTTGCTGATACTATGAAAGTCATGCTTTCCGGTGGTGTACCGCCACATGAGTTGGAAGGTTTAATTGAAGCCGAAATTGAGACTTATGAAGATGAAAATAAGCCGGTTACTGCTTCAATAAGCAGGATGGGCGATTCTTTACCTGGCTTAGGAATTGTTGCCGCTGTATTGGGTATAATTGTAACAATGGGATCTATTAGTGCGGGTGCTGAAAAGGTCGGTGAACACGTGGCTTCTGCTCTTGTGGGTACTTTCCTTGGTATCTTGCTCGCCTATGGTTTTATAAACCCGCTGGCCGCAATTGTTGAGCACGGCATTGAAACCCAGGCAAGATTTTTAGGGACGTTAAAAGCTTGTATAATCGCTTATGCTAAGGGGAATCCGCCAATTATTGCTGTTGAGATTGCCCGCAGAACTATTTACTCTGACAGTCGTCCAAGTTTTTCTGAATTGGAGAGCTATATTAGGG
>JAUZPC010000110.1 GCA_030706105.1 Bacteroidota bacterium
GAAAGGCTTATTGAAACAAAAAATATAGTCGGTTATGACCAAAGCTATATTTATCTTGACAGTACAAAATTGTGTACTGCTTTCTTTTACCTGACTCTATTCCAATTTAACGATGGACAGTTTTCGGTTGTTTGGGAGTCCGCTATCCCTTCGCATGGTGGCTTTAATAATATTTCCCTTAATAGATGGAATTATTTAGGGACTCCATACGTTCGTGTTAACTTCTATTTTGCACAGGGTGTAGGGCATATAGATTATAACTATTTTATGGTTGACGGTTTAACGCAAAAACCTCATTTGCTTATGACTTATCAGGGTATAAATTTTGAAAGGACTATGGCAAATATTAATAATGATAAATATGCCGATTATTATGAACATATATTCTTTGACTATGGCGACAGGATTGTAAAAAGGGATTCAGTAGGTTTCATATGGAGCCCTAAAGATTCTATGTATGTAAGTACATCAGGGAGAAGGATGACCAGACCTTATTAGTAAATAGCTGATTAATTTTGTGCATTAAAGATTTATAAAATAATTTGAGCAAAAAAAATCCCCGCAAAGACGGGGATTTTTTATATGCTGAAACTATATCTTTGAATACTCATCAATAAATAATGCAGAGCTTAAAATACCAAGCTCAAAATGGTCCAGGTTAAAATGTTCATTAGGGGAATGAAGATTTTCTGTCTCTAAACCAATGCCCATTAATACTATGGGCGCATTCAACTTCTGAGCAAATGTAGTGATAACCGGAATTGAACCCCCATCCCTTATATAAACTGTCTTTTTACCAAAAGCTTTTGCCATTGCATTTGATGCCGCAACTATTGCTTTATCAGTTATAGGGGTCATAAATGGAGCGCCGCCCTGCATTTCAGTTACCTTAACTTTAACCGATTTGGGGGCAATTTCCTTAACAAACTTTGCAAATAATTTACCTATTTTGCCGGCGTTTTGGTTGGCTACAAGTCTCATACTTATTTTAGCAGTTGCCTTAGCTGGAATTATAGTCTTTGCGCCTGTTCCGGTAAATCCTCCAAATATTCCGTTACAATCCAAAGTTGGTCTTGCCCAAATTCTTTCAAGAGTTGTAAATCCTTCTTCTCCATGAAAATCCGGAATTCCGATTTCTTTTTTGAAACTCTTTTCGTCAAATTTTAATAATTTGAAATTATCACGTTCTTTCTTTGATAGTTTCGTTACATCATCGTAGAATCCAGGGATAGCCACTTTATTTTTTTTATCGTGAAGCTTTGCAATTATTTCTGCTAAAATATTGACAGGATTTGCAACTGCACCGCCAAAGCTGCCTGAGTGGAGGTCTTTATTAGGGCCGGTAACTTCAATTTCAAAAAAGGCTAATCCTCTTAAGGCGTAAGTTAGAGTAGGGAGTCCTGGTTCATACAGTGAAGTATCAGAAACCAGAACGGTATCACATTTTAATAAATTCTTATTCTGATTTATAAAAATTTCCAAATTTTCACTGCCTATTTCTTCTTCACCTTCTAATATAAATTTTACATTAAGGGGAAGCGAACCATGGACTTTAAAGAATGCTTCAACGCTTTTAATGTGAACATAAAGCTGACCTTTATCATCGGTTGTACCGCGGCCATAAATTTTATTGCCTTTTACAACAGGTTCAAATGGGGGATTATCCCATAGCTCTATAGGATCAACCGGCTGGACGTCATAATGTCCATAAACTAAAATAGTGGGTTTACCGGGAGCGCCCAACCACTCACCAAATACAATTGGATGACCTTCCGTAGGAAAAATTTTAACATTCCCAATTCCGGCCTGCTTTAGTTTATCAGCGGCAAACTGAGCGGCTTTTTTCATGTCCTCTTTGTTTTCAGCCAATGCACTTATGCTTGGAATGCGTAAAAAATCCTTAAGTTCTTCAATGTAATTATTTTTGTTCGACTTAATATAGTTTATAATATCCTGCAAGAAATGCCTCCATTACTTGTTTAATTTGAATCTATAAATAATAGGTACAAAAGATTTAAAGTTCATAATTGTGGTTTGATCTAGTTTTACTAAAGTAGAATTATCGGGGACATAAAATCTTGGCCAGGGGTCATCTACTAAATAAATATTATTTTCGTTGTCAATTGTAACGGACTCAAGAGAAGCAACATAATCTAAATTCTTATAACCCGGAATAGACGATGTTACTTTTGTTGAAGAGAAATAATTAACTTCTAATGAATTATCTAATTCAATATGGAAAAGTTTTTTGCCGTTTCTATCAATACCGTACAAGGAGTTGTTCTTGTCAGAAAACAATCCGCTGATTGTACCAATGCCCAAATTTTTAGTATTAATTTGCTTAATAATAGAGCCATTACTTTTGTCTACGACAAAAATAAAAGTACTGTCAGCAAAAACCCCTTTCTCGGAAAATCCTTCAAGCCCTAAATAAAGGTAATGATCATCAACAGCAAGCCCTTCATAAGCTATATTGTTTCTTACATATTTTGTAAAAAGAGAATATGGCTTGAATTCAATTTGAGAAAAAGAAACTATCGAATCAGAAAAGACATCATTATTAAAAAAATTCAATTTAATAATTTTGGTAAATTCTGCCGGGTCGGGGTTATTTCCTTCAATTGAAAGGTAAACAGAATTATCTTTAGGGAAATATGTTATTTCCTCAAAATCTTTTTTCGGAAATTTTTCTAAATACTTTTGAAATTCAGGAGAAAAATGCACAGGGGTAATAGTAAATACAGTATCATTTTCAATTTTCAGATGATGAATTAAGCCGATATCATCAGCTAACAGAAAATGCTTTGCGTTATTCTTTTGCCCTATAAAAGCAATTCCCGATGTTTGTCTGGCAGAATCCAATTTGGACACAATCCATCTTGGATAATTAGAATCAGGTTTTATTTTTAATTCATGATTATCTGTTGCAGCAGGTCTGCAACTGCAAAAAGACACTAATACAAATATAAGTACTGTGCGCAAAGACATATTAATCTTATTTATATGCATACTTCTAATATAATTATTTATATAATAATAGTATAGTGTTAAAATAATATTTACATAAAAATTAATTTAACAAAAATAGCAATAATTTTTTTATAGTTGTATACTAAAATACAATATTAAAATCGAAGACAAGAAAATTGTAATTGTTTATTGTGCAATGTTTTTAGTGAAGAAAACAAATGGGGCACAACGAAAGAGAAAAGAAGAAGTCTCGTTTTTTTTATATGCTAAATAATTATATTATAATCTTAAATAAAAAATTTTCTGAAATCACAAGAAAATATTAAAAATGAAATATTTATCAATATTAGTTATCTTTTTATCCTTTTGCCTAAATGCTCAGGATAAAAATGAAAATATCAATAAAGAGATTGCAAAGGGTAATTTCAAAAAAGCTGAAATATTAATTAATCAGAAATTATCTTCCGGCAGCTTAAGTGCCGTTGAGACTGCAAACTTAGAATATCTAAAAGACAGGATGAATAGAGTTCGTCTTGATTTTAAGAAAACCGAAAAGGATATAAAAACTGCTCTGGTTAAGTACTACCCAAAATTATCGGAAGGGCAAATTCAGAAATGGGAAAAAGAGAAATCTTTGGAGGTTATGGTAATAGATGGCGAGAAAAGATATTTTAACAACGCAGTGCCAAATTTATTTAGAATCAATAAAGGTGCAAAAGAGACAAGAATAGCAAAAGACGGCCCCATTCAGGATGATTTAAAGGACTTTCTAAAGACTTATTTGCCTAAGACCGTAAGTTACATAAATAAAGAAAGCAAACTTGGTTCTTCTTTTACTGTGACTCTTAAATATACGGTCACCCTGAAAAAGGACGCAGTTCCCGAAGGAGAAATTGTACGATGCTGGCTGCCATATCCCCGGGAAGACCACGAAAGGCAAAGTAATGTAAGGATGCTAAATCTGAATTCAGATGAATATGTATTAACATCAGATAAAAAGACACAGCGTACCATTTATCTGGAAAAAAAGACAGTAAAAAACGAGCCTACTATATTTCATGTAGAGTACCAATATACATCAAGACCACAGTTGTGGGGAATGAATGATAATGAAATAAAGCCTTACAAAAAAGAAGATGATTTTTATAAACAGTACACAAAAGAAGAATATCCTCATATCGTGTTCACAAAAGAAATAAAAGAGTTAGCTGAAAAAATCAGAGGTAATGAGACAAATCCTTACAAGATTGTAGTTAAAATTGTAGATTGGATAACAAATAACATACCATGGGCCAGTGCCAGAGAGTACTCTACACTTGATAATATTCCGCAATACTGTGTAAACAATATGCATGGGGACTGTGGAATTAAGAGCCTGTTATTTATTACTCTTTCAAGATACTGCGGAATACCTGCTAAATGGCAGAGCGGCTGGATGCTTCATCCCGGAAATGTTAATTTGCATGACTGGGCTCAGGTGTTTTATGAAGGGGTAGGCTGGGTAATTGTCGATCCTGATTTTGGTATTCAAAAATCAGACGATTTGGCTGTCAGAAATTTTTATACAAATGGAATTGATGCATACAGATTAGTTGTAAATGATGGAATTAGCGATCAGTTATTTCCTGTAAAATATTTCCCAAGAAGTGAGCCCGTTGATTTTCAGCGCGGGGAATTAGAATGGAGAGGCGGTAATCTTTATTTTGATAAATGGGATTATCATATGGATGTAGATATTTCAAAATAATTATTTATGAAGGTTTTATTATGAAAAAGATTCTATTAATTTGGCTGGCTGTTTTTGCAGTGGTATTAGGGCAGGAAAGAAGTTATGTTGATGCGCCATTTGGCGGTGGCGGCGGATATTTTGGCGGCTGGATGTTCCCAAAATCAAATGACTTGTTAAAGAAGATCGGTCTTCCGGATATCGATAAAAACGGCATGTATATTTCAGGCGGCGGGGGATTCCTTTATCTCGGTTTTGTCCCTAACGTTAGAGTTGGAGGATACGGCTTTGGAGGAAGTACCTCTGTAAAAAATAATACAAGTGAGGCTATTTACTCTGTTGGCGGCGGTGCTTTGACTATTGAATATACCCTGCCTTTCATTAGGTTTATGGGTGTCTCTTTGGGAACAAGTATTGGGGGCGGAAGCGTAACCATCGATAAATATAACAATAGCGGGGTGTATAATTACGATGATATTTTTAAAGACCAAAGTCCTTCAATAAATACTTACCATAAAACATTAAGCAGAGGATATTTTTATTTGGCCCCTCAGATCAATTTTGATTACTCGCTTTACCGTTTTATAAACCTCAGACTAGGTGCCGGATATCAGTTTACATTTGGCAGTGACTGGAAAATTGATAATGATGTAAAGATTGCCAATCTGCCCGGCGGGCTAAAATCAGATGCCTTTTATTTGCAATTGGGTGTCTATTTCGGATTATTTTTTTATTAAAATGAAATAGTAAAATAACAGAAATAATTCTGAGCTAAAAAAATGCATTAGCATTTTGTCTCATCAATTATTAAATTTATTTTAATAATAATTATTAACTCTGATTCAGGAATAATTCATGAAGAGAATTCTGGTGACTGGCGGAGCCGGTTTTATTGGGAGTAATTTTCTAAATTATATTCTCAAGACCTATGATGATATCTTTGTAGTCAACTATGATAAATTGACATATGCGGGTAATCTTGAGAATTTAAGGGAAATAGAAGCTAAAAAGAACTATGTCTTCATTAAAGGTGATATCGTAGATCATGAACAGGTTTCCAATACTTTAAAGAAATATGAAATTAACAACATAATCAATTTTGCGGCTGAGTCCCACGTGGATAGAAGTATTCACAGCTCTTACAGCTTTTATGAAACTAATGTCTTGGGGACTAATGTTTTATTAAATGCTGCCAGAGAAATAGATTTAGAAAAATTCTTGCAAGTATCTACTGATGAAGTATATGGGAGTCTTTCTACTGAAGGTCTTTTTACTGAGACTACTGCTTTAAATCCAAAAAATCCTTACGCTGCAAGTAAAGCCGGGGCTGATTTGATGGCATTGGCATTCTGTAATACTTATAAGATGCCTATCGTTGTTACCAGATGTTCAAATAATTATGGTCCTTACCAATTTCCGGAAAAACTAATTCCATTAATGGTTATAAATGCTATTAGTAATAAAGAGCTGCCGGTTTATGGAGATGGGCTGAATATTAGGGATTGGATATATGTTATCGATCATAATAAAGCTATTATGAAAGTATTGGAAGATGGCAAGAGTGGGGAAGTCTATAATGTTGGCGCTAAAAGTGAAAAGCCAAACATCGAAATTGTTAAATTAATACTTGACTATCTGGAAAAGCCGTATTCTTTAATTAAGTATGTAAATGACAGACCGGGACATGATAGGAGATATGCAATTGACTCAGCTAAGTTGATGGCAGATCTGAATTGGGAGCCGGAGTATTCATTTGACCGAGCTATCCAAGATACAATAAAATGGTATCTGGATAATAAAAATTGGTGGGAAAGAATTCTCAGCGGAGATTATCAAAATTACTATAAATTACAATATCAAACTAATTAAGACTTAATGAAGAAAAATATTTTTATTCTTGTATTGCTTCTATCTGCCGGCACTATTTTGTTTGGCCAGCAGGAAACCATCCAAACTTCCAACCTTAATAGCATAATGTCTGCCGGCGCAATAAGTGTTACAATTGGAGGAAATTTTATAACCAACGGTACTTTTTCGTCAAGTATCTCGGAAAGGGCAGACCAATTTGTATCAAGGATTTATAATCTATATCGGGATCAGTTATTAAAAGCAAACCGGGACATTCCAGAAAATAAATATGCCCTTCGAAATATTATTCTAAAGCGTGCCAGCGGCGAGCAATTTACTCTTAATCTATTGAAATTTCGAAAGACCGGGGACTTTAAGGATAATCCGCGTCTGAAAAATGATGATGTACTGATTTTTCCTCCTACAGATATAGAGCGTAATTTTGTTACCGTAAACGGTGCAGTTACAACTCCCGGTACTTATAATTATTTTGAAGGTGATAAACTTAGTGACATAATATTTTTATGTGATGGTTTGAATAAAGCATATGGAAGTGTATCGCAGGTTAAAATTAGCAGGGTTAGCGCAGATGGGAAACGAATAGAAGAAATCGATGTCCCCATAACTCAAGATTATGATCTTAAGCCTGGTGACAGGATAATGTTTGTTGCTAAAGAGCCGGAGGGTAAAGAATATTCTGTCCTTGTGCTTGGCGAGGTAAACATGCCTGGTCGAATACCTATAACGAAAAGTAATTCTACACTTAAAGAGGTTATCGACAGGGCCGGAGGTCTAAAGGAAAGCGCTTCTTTGAAGCGGTCGAAACTTTTAACAGGTGCTTCTATTCCATATTACTTCTATAGTGAATATGGTGTTTCTATAGATCAATACTACTGGGTTGGTAATCAGAAATTTCTAAATATACCCGATCCTCAGTCCTTGGACAAAATGATTAAACTTGAAGACTATATGATGTTTAGGAATTCAGATTTAACCATAGATGACAGTACTACCTTTTTTCAGGAGAATCAGTTACGCGTATTGAACCAAGGTACATCAAGGGATTTTTCTGAAATAGATAACCCTAATTCGGAAATAGCAAAACATGTTGTAAAGGACAGAGACATAATATTAATTCCCCCAAAAAATAATAATGTCTATGTCTTTGGCCAGGTACTGCATCCCGGAAACTTGACCTACAAGCAAGGTGAGGATATATCGTATTATCTTAAGCAGGCTGGAGGCGTAGGTGAGTTTGCTGTGGCTGATGAAATCGCTGTTATTAAAGGGGGTTCCAGGCAGTGGGTAAGGCCAACTAAAGAGAACAAAGTCAATATTGAGGAAGGCGATTATATATTTGTACCTAAAAAACCAATTAGAACTTTCAATCAGTATGTATCCATGTGGGGCTCATATATAGGAATTATTGGAAGTGTTGCTACGGTTATACTTTTACTTCTTCAACTAAAAAAATAAGTAATAAAATTCTAAGATTTGACAAAAGGCTGTTTCGCAGCCTTTTGTCATTTTAAATAAAGCATAGAATTGCGTAAAAGCACTTTGTAGTATAGCTTTGACCATTTATGCCGTATCGATTGGAATCGTTGCTCTGAAGGCGCGTACAATGGCTTGCAGGGACGTTGACCAGATGCTTCGGCAATTTTTAGTATCCAATGGCAAAGAATATTAGGAGTATCGTTGAAATTAATTAAACAGTCTTACAGCCTCGCCTAAATTCTGGCACACTGGCTTGTTAAGCCGATGATATTGCAGGTAAATATAGAATCACGGAATTGACAGTGGGGACTGCTAAAATCAAGTAAAATATAGCAAAAGAGAGTTAATATAGGGTTGAATATTAAAAAAATCCAAAGATATAACATATTATATTAAATAATTTTAAAATAATTGTAAATTAATTATGAACTAAAGTAAAAAATACA
>JAUZPC010000111.1 GCA_030706105.1 Bacteroidota bacterium
ACTTCCATTATCTATTCTTTAATGGTTGACCGCTTTAATGACGGAGATAAAACAAATGATATTCCTGTTGTTAATCCTAACATAAAGCCCCAGGCTAACTATAATGGCGGTGACATACAGGGACTAATAAATAAAATTAACGACGGCTATTTTGATTCGCTGCACATAAACACAATTTGGATAACACCTGTAGTGGATAATCCAGATAGTGCTTTTCAGGAATTTCCGGAACCTCACCGCTGGTTCTCCGGCTACCATGGTTACTGGCCTGTTCACCCGACTAATATTGAAGAAAAATTCGGCACATTGGAATTATTTAAGAAGTTCACTTCTCTTGCACATCAACATAATATTAGAATATTGCTGGACTATGTTGCACACCATGTTCATATTGACCATCCATTTTGGAAAGAACACAGAGAATGGTTTGGAAGTTTAGTACTGCCCGACGGAAGAAAGAATCTTCGCCTTTGGGATGAACAGCGCCTGACTACCTGGTTTGAACCTTATATGCCTTCATTTGATTATTCAAAATCCAAAGAAGCAGTTGAAGTAATGACAGACAATGCTCTTTGGTGGTTAAATGAAACCGGCATTGACGGTTTTAGGCATGATGCCGTTAAGCACGTACATAATTTATTCTGGCGCCGCTTAACTGAAAAGATTAAGACCAACATTGAAATTCCCAAGCACAAAAAAGTATATCAGATAGGTGAAACATTCGGCAGCTTTGACCTTATTAAGTCTTATGTTAATAACGGGCAGCTTGATGCCCAGTTTAACTTTAATCTTTATGATGCAGCTTTCCCTGTTTTTGCCGATACTACCATTCCGTTTTCAGTATTAAACAATCAGCTTCAAAAATCATTTACGGTTTACGGTACAAACAATGTTATGGGCAACATAATGGATAGCCACGACAAGAACCGTTTTATGGCTTACGCTGACGGCGCACTGGATGGCGATGTTAACCCTACTGAATTGGGATGGAATAATCCTCCGGTTGTTAAAAAAGCTTCAAGCTACAATAAACTAAAAAATTATCTTACATATCTTCTTACAATTCCAGGGCTGCCCGTTATTTATTATGGCGATGAATTTGGAATGACCGGCGCCGCAGATCCGGATAACAGAAGAATGATGAGATTTGGAAATGAACTTTCAGATATTGAGAAACAGACTTTAGCCGACGTTCAAAAACTTGTAAATATTAGAAAGTTACATAGCGCACTTAACTTTGGAGATTTCCAAACGGTTACTGCTAATAAGGATTTATTTATCTATATTCGCTCAGACTTTAATGAAAGAATTTTGGTAGTCATTAATAAAAGTTTCAGCAAAAAAGATATTCAGGTTTCTGTTCCTGAATATTACAAAATTAAAGCCGCCAAAGATTTATTGACAGGAAAAACAATAAATCTGAGCAATAATACAGTTGATGTATCTGCCGATGGACTTAACTGTAAAATTTATCAATTAACAAAATAAGACGAATTATGAGTACAGCATCAATAACCTCAGGAATCCTGCTAATAATATTAGGGCTCTATGGATATTTTGGAATGGGAAGAACCAGTATCACTGCCCTTATTCCTCTATTTTTAGGAATTCCGATTCTAGTTCTGGGGATAATTGAACTTTATGCTGATTCCTCAAAAACAATTGTAATTATTGAGATGGTGCTAATGCTAGTAGGATTTATTGGAGCTGCGGCAAGGGCATTTCCCAAAGCCTTTACCGGAAAGGTATCTGCCCCGGTAGTACTACAGCTTATAATGTGCATTATCTGCATAGTGTTTATATATTTAGCGGCTAAAACATTAATATGATTTTAACACACTATGCTTAAGCTTCCATTTAAATATAACTCATTAAAAAAAGCGGTTCATTATGCAGCCGCTTTTGTAATTTTGATTGGATCAATTTCACAATTTAAAGAGTCCTATGATAGTGTTTTACTTTTAACAGGATTCTCCTTAGCCGGACTTTTAGTACTTCTTTTTGCCATATACCATGGACAGCTGACTGCGAAATTTATTTACATTGATCCGGCAGTTAACTGCATAGAAGCCCTTTTATTTGCATACTACGCTTCTATATACTCGGGTATAAACAGAGCCGGTTTATCTATTGCCCTATATGTTGCATCTTTTAATTATTTGCTTGCAAGCATAATATCTTTTTGGACTATCAAAGAAAAAAACTATGACTAAATATTTTGTTACTTTACTTGTAATATTGTTAATTACTTTAACTTCAATTAACTGTTCAAATGTACCGAAAGAGAAGGACGAATTGAACATCAAATTAAATAGCGCTGCCGAAAAGTACGTTAAAATAATTTTAGGAATCGGTAATTATGATCCCGATTATGTGGATGCTTATTATGGCTCTAATGCTTTAAGAGACTCAGTTGCTCTTGCCAAACCAAGTTTAGATACTTTAGATAAAAATATTGATGATCTTCTTACTCAGCTTGAGTCATACAGCAAAGTTGAAGGTACGAAACTTTCACTCTCAAGATTATCCTTTTTATACAAGCAGCTGCTTGCGGCTAAAGCAAAAGTATTTATAATTAAGGGAGGCAAACTTCCTTTCAATAAAGAAGCCTCTGCCTTATACGATGTTGAACTTAAAGCTAACAGTAGTTCTTATTATGCTGATATTTTGAAACAAATTAGTGAACTTCTGCCGGGACCAGGTTCCCTTGCTTCACGGTATGAAAAATTCCGCAATAATTTTATAATACCTGAGCAAAAGCTGGATGCTGTTTTCAAGGCCGCAATCTCAGAATGCAGAAAAAGGACACTTGAGCACATCAAGCTGCCGGATAATGAAAAATTTGTAATTGAATATGTAAAAGACAAACCCTGGGCCGGTTATAACTGGTACAAAGGAAATAATTTCAGTCTTATTCAGGTTAATACAAGCCTCCCGTTTTATGTTGACCGAGTAATTGATATTGCTGCACATGAAGGCTATCCGGGACATCACGTTTACAACTCACTGTTAGAACAAAATCTGGTTAAGGGAAAAGGATGGGTTGAGTTTACCATCTATCCGCTCTTCTCACCTCAGTCCTTAATAGCTGAAGGCACGGCTAATTACGGCATTGAAGTTGCTTTTACACATGAAGAAAGGATGAAGTTTGAAAAATCTGTAATCTTTCCATTGGCAGGATTGGACTCCTCCAAAGCAGATTTATATTACAAGGTTGAATCTCTTATTGGGGAATTAAGCTATGCCGGAAACGATTATGCTCAGCAATACCTGGATGGAACCATTACTAAAGAAAAAGCTGTTTCCCTGTATGTAAATAATCAGTTCATGACCAAAGAAAAAGCAGAACAGAGAATGAGTTTTATTGACAAATACCGCAGCTACATTATAAACTATAATGTAGGGCAGGATCTGGTAAAAAAATTCGTTGAACATAACGGCGGTACAGATAAAAATCCGCAGCTTAGATGGAAGCTGTTTGAAGAATTACTTTCAAAACCTGTTACACCGGGCAGTCTAAAGGTGAAATAATGTCAAAAGAAAAAACACGCCAGCCGGCAACTCAGTTTTTTATAACGGTAATTGGTCTGGTAATTATATTTATTGTATTAAAAGAGCTTAGCAATATTTTTATTCCACTGGTTATTGCGCTCTTTCTCTATTTTATTTTTAATCCGTTAAATCTGCAATTAAGAAAAATTAAAATACCTTTAGCAGCAATTATTCTTCTTGATATTCTGATAACGGCATTTATTACATGGGGGATGTCTGCCTTTATAATAGACTCATTTATGAATTTTGGTGCGCAGATGCCTCAGTATATTACAAAGCTTAATGAAATAGTAAGGGCAAATGCACTCTCCTTTGGCATTAAGGATCCCTATTTTAGAAATTTTGATATTAACAGTATAATAGCGAAGCTGGATTACAAACTTGTAGCCGGCAGTGTTTTCTCTTCAACCTTTTCAATACTTGGAGGTATGTTATTTATCCTTTTCTTCTTTATTTTTGTAGCCACCGGTTATGAGACCATGTACAATGCAATTAAAAAAAGATTTCTCTTAAAAAAGATCATCTTTGAAGAAGAAAAAATTGAAAAACGGCTCTTAACGGGACAAATAAATGATATAGAGAAGGAACGCTTAACTTCAGAAGTCAAAATAAAGGAGAAGAAGTTAACTGATACTTTTAAGGCTATCAACACACAAATACAAAGATATATTACTGCAAAGCTGATTGTTAACGCCGGAGCGGGCATCTCTTCCGCCCTGTTCCTATATTTGGTTGGAATTGACTTCCCAGTTATCTGGGGGCTTTTTGTTTTTATGTTTAACTTTATACCTACAATAGGATCAGCCATTGCATTAATCCTCCCCGTATTAATGGCATTAATACAATACGGTACTCTCGGCAAAATGTCGCTTGTTGCAGGCGGGCTGGCACTATTACAGACTTTATTCTTTAACATAGTTGAGCCGGCAGTTATCGGACGGCATCTTAATTTGAATCCCCTTTTAATACTTATTTCTGTTTTGGTTTGGGGCTACATTTGGGGTGTGATTGGAATGTTGATTGCAGTGCCTTTGACGGCAATTATAAAAATAGTAATTGCTACTTCGGACTCACCTAACATGATTTTTATTAATGACCTAATGAGCTCCGGAAACAGTAAACAGTGATCAGTCATCAGTCAACAGTCAGCAATAATCAGTCCCTCCATAAAAGGAGTTTACAATTACAAGTGAATAACTGAATAGCCAGAAGAAATACAGCTCTATTATTCTGCCCCCTATCTATGGCCCCACATAGTGGCAGGTCGAGCGACTCGGGGCGGAATTTAAATGTCCAATATTCTAAGAATAACATTATTACATCTTTTTCTGTCTCTTAAGAATAATTATAATACCATTTCATCCATTTACTGCTTTAATTTAATCATATCCACTGTCAGCTTGGCATACCCGCCGGAATACGGCCATTATATTTCCATTTAGTCAATTGATACTTACTTTTTTTATCTTTAATTTTAGTTACCTTAATTGTAAATTAAAATAACTAAACGCTCAAGGATTTTTTTGAAAAATAGACTACTGGTATCATTGTTAATCTCCTTATTTATCATCCCCTCTTACTCATTCTCCCAAACCGACCTCAGGAAAAAAATTGCCTCTATGGTTATGGTCGGTTTTAGCGGCACAACCGTTCCGGATTCCCTGATAAAAGACATAACTTCACGCGGGCTTGGCGGAGTAATCCTTTTTGCGGCAAATGTAAATAATCCGCAGCAGCTAAATCAGCTTACTGCTCAATTGCAGAGTTATACCCAGGTACCACTTTTTATAGCAATAGATCAGGAAGGCGGCAAAGTTGCCCGTCTTGGTCAAAATAATGGCTATACTAAAACCAAAACGGCTTATAATCTTGGTACTGTTATTAACTCTCTTGACACTACGGCATTCTGGTCTCTTAAAATGGCTAACTGGCTGTCAGACGGAGGAATAAATGTAAATTTTGCCCCTGATGTTGATGTAAATGTTAATCCAAACAGTCCTGCTATAGGGGCACTGGAGAGAAGTTTTTCTGCAAATCCGAATGATGTTTACCTCCATGCACAAAAGTTTATTGATATGTTCAAATCAAAGAAAATAATTACCGCCTTAAAACATTTTCCCGGGCACGGAAGTGCATTACAGGACTCCCATCTTGGTTTTACCGACATTACCAATACCTGGGCTGACTCCGAATTAGTACCATTTAGAAAGCTAATCCAGAATAATTATTCAGGATTTGTTATGGCCGGACATTTATTTAATGCTCATTTGGACTCTCTATATCCGGCATCGCTTTCTTATAAAACAATAACCAATTTGCTTCGCACACAACTGGGTTTTAATGGAATTGTAATTACAGACGGTTTATTTATGCAGGCAATCAGTAATAATTATTCCTTTGACAAGACTGTTGAGCTTGCCATAAACGCAGGTGATGACATACTGCTTTACACAATTAATATTTTAGATGATCATTCCTTGTTGGATTCGGTTGTAAATATAGTAATGTCAAAAGTAAATGCCGGCATAATCCCTCAATCACGTATTGAAGAATCCTACAAAAGGATTATGGCAGTTAAGCAAGGAATGATCAATTCTGTTTATAACGGGAGGGTGAATCAGACAGTTACCGGTTATACATTAACTAATTATCCAAATCCGTTTAACCCTTCAACTACAATTGAGTGCACAATACAGAAGCCGGGTATATATTCAATTATAGTATATGATGTTTTAGGAAATGTCATTTCGGTTATTCATAATGGCTTCTTTGCTATGGGTACACACTCACTTTCATTTAATGCTGATAACCTGGCAAGCGGTATTTACTTTTATAAATTGACCGGGCCAAATGTTAATTTAAGCAAAAAGATGGTTATAATAAAATAAGTCAGCCCTCACAAATACTTTCAGAGTCTCTTCAATGAATCGCCATTCCATTATGAATGGCGATTGTGTTATCACATTTTTATTAGTATTGTTTTAACCATAATATTTTCATAATTTTGCCTAAAATTAAAAGAGAGAGAAATGAACTTAAGATATATTCTACTGTTATCTTTATCGGTTCTATTTTTGAACCTTGATATATTTGCAATTATCCCCCCCAAAAAAGGTGTTGAGCCACCTGCTGGTTTTGAGAAATACAAAGCAGAAATGAGTAAAAGTTATAAGACGGGATACTATGCACAAAAGTTTGCATCACGTTATAAAGCCGCTCAGCTTACCAATAAAGAAACCATCGTGAAAGATACAGTATATGCTCTAACCCTCCTTGGCACTTTTTCCGATCTGAATGAGCACTATACTGCACAGTCTCTTCAGACTAAATTATATGACGGTCCCAATCCGACAGGCACCATTACAGACTATTACAGAGAAATTTCCTACGGCAAGATGTATATGCCGGGCAGCTGCAAGGGTTGGTTTAAGTTAAATAACACACTGGCTTCTTATGTCGGTTCAAACCACGGATTGGACGCAACAGGCGGAGCTAAGTTTGTGTATGACCTGGTCAGAGCAAGCGATAATACAATTAACTACGCTGATTATATCCAATACTATGATAATTCAGGTAATCCGCATATCGGGTTTATTGCAGCTATTCACTCAGGGGCTGATGCCGCAGCAGGAGCGAATAACATCTGGTCTCACAGATGGAATTTCCAGTATTATAGCGGCGGGCCATATACCACCAATGATATTGACCCTAAAAGCGGAAAACACGTTATAATTGATGGGGATTACGCAATAGAGCCGGAACTTGAAGGAAGTAATAATAATTCAGGGAGCATGGTTGATATCGGTGTTTTTGCTCATGAATACGGCCATATTTTTGGTCTGCCTGATTTATATGATACTGATTATACGTCCGAAGGAGTTGGTCAATGGTGCTTAATGGCAAGCGGTTGCTACGGCGGAGACGGAGGTTCACCCGAAACTCCGACACATATGAGTGCCTGGTGTAAAATAAATCTCGGCTGGATAACTCCTACAGAAATAACCTCATATACAAGCAGCCTGAGTATTGTACCTGTTGAGACGAATACAACTGTTTATAAAATTAAAAAGCCCAACTCCGCCCCTAATGAATATTTCCTGGCTGAGAACAGGCAAAAAATCGGATATGATAAAAGACTTTTAAACGATGGTCTATTAATCTATCACATTGATGACAATATAGGTTCTAACGTGAACGAAGATCATTACCTGGTGGATGTTGAACAAGCTGACGGCAGAAGAGATTTGAATCATAATTCCAACCGCGGTGATGGGGGCGACCCTTTTCCGGGGAGTACAAATAATAGGAATTTCGCTTCAAACACAGTACCAAACAGCAATTTTTACAGCGGGGAACTTTCAAATATTTCTGTAAGAGATATTCATAAAGTTGACTCAAATATGGTAGCTAATTTTGATATCGGCTCTGTTCCGTTTATCTCTATTAATTCAATAAACCTTTATAACAGTTTAAATAATTTAAGAGTAGGCCCGGGAGATTATGGTAAGCTTTGCTTCTCAGCAACAAATTCTCAGGCCGGAAATTCTGTTGCTGCAAGATTTTCCTTCTCTATTGAGGACTCTAATATTACAATAATTAAACCTGAATTTACTTTTGCACTTGCAGGTTTTCAATCAATTAACATAAATTTAGATAGTTCATTTGTTGTTAAACCTGCATTCCAGAGTAAAATGGTATGGGTAAAATACTCGCTTGTATGCGAAGGAAATGCCATTAATGATAGTATCTATATACCAATCGGTATTCCAAAAGTATTAGTCGTTTCAAAAGCTGAAAAGGAGGAACTTACCGGTTACTATGCAGCATCATTAAATAATAACAGCAAGTTACCTGAAATTGTTTATCAGACCGCCCCGCAATTCTACAGTAAAAGAGATGCAATAATAATTTTCACCGGCAGAACGGTAGAT
>JAUZPC010000112.1 GCA_030706105.1 Bacteroidota bacterium
ACTCTTTGGGCATAAATGTTAGCTTTAACAGAATCAATTCTTTTATCTATCCAGCAGACTATGGCTCCGCCGCTATTGTCACTTAGTAATTTTTGACCGAACTGATCACCCTTTAACTCAATAACCGGGATACCATCATACTTCCAAAGCGGATAACCTTTGAAAGAAAAGTTCTGAATATATACATCTTTGTTTCCATTCCCTTCAAAAGTCCATGCAACAATTAAAGACGAGTCAGTAGGTAAGACCTGAGGGTTCGTTTGATTCCCTTTTAGAGAAGAAATTGCTTTACCAGTACCGTACCAGATATTTTTACCAGATGCGGAGATCAGTTCGTGGAATACTTTTTTCTCGCTTGTCTGTACCTGCCATGCAACATACAGAGAACCGTTCTTGACAATTTTTGCGTTAAAATTAACAACATTTCCGTTAGGATCGGAATAGGCTAAAGGAGTGTTGCCCCAATTTAACTGGCCTAATGAGTCCACATGCTGAACCTGCAATACTGTTCTTGCTTTAACTGACTCAAGCCAAAGTATGTAAGCCCCGCCATTAAGGTCTGCAACAACCGAACAGTTTAATTTATTCACAGCACCGGCGTCTATAAGAATTCCCTTTTTATCAAATAACTTTGAGCCGGAAGGAGAAAGCTTTTGCAAAGAAATATTATATTCCCCGTTTTTAGCTCTGCTGATAAACGTAATGTAAGAATTCCCTTTAGAATCTGAAGAGCCGGCAAAATCTTTTACATCCATTTCGGAAGGAGCCACCTGAACATCTTTGCTCCATTCAATAGAACCGTCAGCGGAAAGCTTTTGCGCTTCAATGCCCCCTTTTTTAGAACTGACAATATCCCTCCAAACGGCTACAATATAACCCGGCAAGTTTGTAAGGGCTATCGGCTGTTCCTTATCGGTTCTGTTCTGGGAAATATTTTTACCATCAACTCTAAAATCAGGCTTCCCATTATTGTCTATATGCAAATAGTATATATCCTTGTGGCTGCCTGATTTGTTATCCTCCCAAAGGATAAAAGCGCCACCCTTTAAATCTTCTACTGCAGAAATATTTGAAGGATTTACAACTCCCGAGACAAGTTTTGTATTTGTCTGGGGATTATTTATCCATTGAGAAAAGATGTTACCGGTGAAAAGCATTATAAAAAGGATAATGCAGAAAATTCTTATGGATAATACGGGGTTTTTAATATTATTGTACAAAATTAAGGTCCTCGTTAAATCTTACACTTACTAATTTGGAGATACCCTCTTCCTGCATAGTTACGCCATACAAAGTACTTGCAGCTTCCATAGTACGTTTATTATGGGTTACTACAATAAATTGTGTGTCTTTGCTGAACTCTGCTATGATCTTAGTAAACCTGTCCACATTAGCATCATCCAGAGGAGCATCAATTTCATCAAGGATACAGAATGGACTGGGTTTTACAAGATAGATTGCAAACAGTAATGCAATTGCAGTAAGAGTTTTTTCTCCTCCGGAAAGCAATTCAATAGAAGTAGGGCGTTTGCCTTTCGGTTTTGCAATTATTTCTATTTTACCTTCAAGAGGGTCAGTGTTTTCTTCTAAACGTAAATCGGCTTCATCACCAGGGTTAAACAGACCTCTGAAAATATTAATGAAATGGGCTCTAATTTTTTCAAAAGTCTCAGTAAACAGCTGCTGAGCCGTTGTGTTTATTTCTTCGATTGTTTTAACTATATCTTTTTCTGATTCGAACAAATCATCTCTCTGCTTATGCAGAAAATCAAGGCGCTGCCTTTCTTCTTCATATTCAGAGTATGCCAGCAAGTTGATTGGACCTAAGCCTTTAACCTGCTGTTTTAATTGATGAACTTCTTCCGTCTTTGTTTTAAAATCAAACTGGTCAAGGTCATCAAATGATTTTAACTCCAATTGGATAGAGTAATTTTCTTTAATAGCCTGAACAAGGTTATCGGACTTCATTCTTATTTCATTAAGAGACATTTCAGCGGTATGAATAAGCTGTACTAAACGATCGCGGTTTTCACGCAAATCTTTTTGTCTGGTTTCAACTTCTGAAATCTCTTTTTTCCGGTCACGGTAAACAGTATCAATTTCAGCTTCTTCAGCAGTGAGTTTGGTTTTTAACTGCTGTACTTCATCCAGGTCAATTCTCTTTTCGTCCAGTATGTTATCAATAGTTTCCAGCTCTTCATGAGCACTGCTTATATCTTCTTCACGCTTAACAATAGACTTCTTAATATTCTCAATTGTACTTACAGCTCTGTCAGAAGCATTCTCAGTGTTCTTCTTTTCGCCGTTCAATCTTTCAATGTCAATATTTAGCTTATTAAGAGATGAAATGAAACCATTGTACTCTTCTTCAAGGACTTTAAACTCAGCTTCGTATTTCGCCTGCTCTTCTTCAGCTTCTTTGCGCTGCTTTAATAAGGATTCAAGTTCCTCATCCAATTTATTTTTTTTACTATCCAACAAATTAGCTTCAGTTGCGGCATCCTGCACAAGTTTTCGGTTTTTCTCAACCTCGTCAAGAGATTTTTTCATTTCAAACTCAAACTGTGCAATCTGTTTTTCAACATTTGCCAAATCATTTACAAGGATTTTACCCTTTTCTGAAAGAATCTTAAGATCAATTTCCCCAAGCTTTTCCTCAACAGCTTCAATTTCCACTCTTAAACCGGCAAGGGCTTTTTCTCTTTCAGGGAATTCGTCTTTGAAGTTTATTAAAAGCTGCTTTCTGCCGAAAATAGTATCGTCCAGTTTTGGAGGCGCACCGGCATCAATAACACCTGAGCTGCTAATGAAGTCACCATTAAGGGCAGTAAAATTAAATTCTTTATATTTTGAGAAAAGATTAAAAGCTGTTTCTACTGTATCCACAACAAAGGTTGTGTTTAAGAAACTTTCAAAAAAGCCCTTCCATTTATCTTCGGTTATGATAAGATCTTTGGCTATACCAATAACACCTTCTTCTTTAAGAAGCGCCTTTATTTTCCTTTTAATGGAATAATTATTTATTTTTTGGAGCAGCGTCTTTTTTGATTCATCTGCTTTATTAATATAAAAAGAAGCTTTACCTGCATTGTTCTGTTTAAGAAACTCGATGCCGTTTTTAACATCTTCAAAAGTTTCAACCAAAATATTATTCAGGTTATTTTTTAAAGCGGCTTCAATGGCAGTACGGTAGTCACTCTGTGCATTACCAACATTTGCAATAAGAGTTTTTTCACCTTCAGTCCATACGTTGCTTTCAACAAGAATTTTAGCGCCCTTAGAAATACCCTCAAGGTTATCAATCAAATTCTGAATAAAACTAATTTTGTCTTTCAGGTTGTTAATTGCGCCTTTGTCAGAAAGTTCTTTCTCCCTTAAGGAAGTAAGTTCTTTTTCAAGATCTTCTTTCTCTTTTTGCTTTTGTGTATAAAGTGCTTCTGCCTCAACAAGTTTATTGTCTATATCAACCTTTTCAATATTCAAATCTTCAATATATCCGACGGTTTTTGCAGTCTGCCCTGTCAAATCCTTAATTGCATCATTGTATTTTGCAGTAGCTTTGTTGGCACTGTTCAGAGCATTTGAGATATTTTTAAGTTCGTTCTCTTTATTGTTAATTTCTTTAAACCGATTGAAGATACTATCAGAAAATTCTTTGAGCTGATTTTTTTTATCTTCAAATTCTGTCTTGTGAAGTTGAACCTTTTCGCTTAAATCTCCCTTTTCCTTAGTTTTGGCAGTAAGTCTGTTCTCAACATCAAAAATAAAATCTTTATTCTCTTCAAGAGTTGTTTCATTCTCCTCCTGTTGATACTTCAGTTCTTCAAGCTCCTGCTCATATCTTGAAATATTATTATTGAGAGATCTTTTTCGTTCTTCACTAACAGAAATAGTTCTTTGCAGATTATATACTTTTTCGGTACAGTGCTGTATCTCGCTTCTTTTTTCTTTTAACTGAACTTCAGTTTCATTAAGTTTTTCTTTAAGAACTTTAATCTCATCAGTCAGTTTGGCAAGTTCAGAATCGATTTGAAGTCTTTCTTTTGCAGATTCTTCTTTTCTTTCTTTGTACTCAGTATTCTTAATATTATACAGAGCAAATTCGCGTTCAGCTAAGTCAAGTTCAAGTTCGCGCAGAGTGGTTGTAATTCGGTTATACTTATCGGCTTTTTTTGCCTGTCTTTCCAAAGAAGCAACTTTTTTCTCTACTTCAGAAACAATATCATTAACACGGTTAAGATCTGTTTTAACCTCATCGAGTTTTTTTAAGGCAAGACGTCTTCTAAGTTTATATTTATTAACACCTGCAGCTTCTTCAAACATAACACGGCGTTCATCAGCTTTACTGCTAAGAATAGTTTCAACCATTTTAAGCTCTATAACAGAATAGGCATTAGTGCCCATACCTGTATCCATGAACAGGTTGGTTATGTCTTTAAGGCGGCAGAGATTTTTATTAAGAAGATATTCGCTTTCACCTGATCTGAAAATTCTTCTGGTAATAGTAACTTCAGCATATTCAGTCGGTAAAATTCCCTTATTATTAATTATGGTTAATGAAACTTCGGCCATGCCCATGGGCTTTTTATTTTGGGTGCCGTTAAAGATAACATTTTCCATTTTATCGCTACGGAGAGTATTACTCTTTTGCTCTCCTAAGCTCCACCTGATTGCATCAACTATATTTGTTTTACCGCAGCCATTGGGGCCTACAATAGAAGTTATACCCTGGTTAAAATTAACCACGGTTTTTTGTGCAAAGGATTTAAATCCTAATATTTCTAAACGGGATAAATACAATAATTACCTAAATATATTATTTTGTTTTAAAGTAAGGAAAATATAATCTAATGCATAGTTGTTTAATTGGAAGTATAAAAGAAAGCCTCCGCCAAGTACTGCCGCAACCAAAATTCCGTAAAAGTAAACACTTCCGACATTAACATCAAAAATTACTGAAATGCCCTTTATTAAGCGATAGAATATCCACAGAGTAAAAATTATCAGACCAATAAAGACGTACACGGTAGCAGCATCTACATCCAACAGCCTGTATAAAATTATTCCAACAGGAATTAAAAGTACAAGAGGCAGAAAAGACCAAATTGTACTAAAATAAATGGACGATAAGAATACCCTGTTCCTGACAAACAAAGAACCAATTTTAGCTATGCCTGTTATAACCAGAAAAGTGGCAAAGCTGCAAATGGTTAAAATTACTAAAGAAGAAACAGGATGCCATGCCAGGTATCCGACAAAATTCAGGATAGTTCTGGAGCCGAAGGATATCAGAATTTTTTCAAAACCGACACTCTCTTTAAAATAAAAGAGTACGTTACTTAATAATAGAGCTGAAACCGCTGAAATAATAACAGCTAAAAAGCTGGATTGAAGACCTGACATTATTCTCTGATCACGCAGATCCTGATAGAAATTATAGGGCCGCAGAAGGGCTCGGGATGAATCTTCTCTAAATTTTCTGCCGGAGTTAACTAGAACGCCCACCAGAATGGCGAGGAAAATGCCGAAGAGAATAAATATCATTGGGGCACTACCCTTTTTCGTTCCGATTGGTATAGTTACTTTTTCACTGTTGTGCAAACGTGAACTTATTACCTTATAAGCCAGCCTTTCTAAGTTCCTGTCTTCACCTGCTATGCCTATCCTATATACATTATCTTTATCAAAACCTGCAACAAGAGAGGCCAGATCACCCCGATAATCAAACATAGAATTTATGAAGAAACCCGGGATACCATTTTTCTCGCATACATCCATAAGGTCTTCAAAAAACTTTGCCTGTGCCTCATATGTATATGGATTTGCATAACCATTAGAACTACCTGCATTAACTATATATGAAGCCGAACTTATAAAGAAACGGCCTTTTCCTATTAAAGTCTGAATTTCATTCAATTTCTCAACATCTTTAGGACCTAATTTATAAGTAATGTCAATTCCATACAGATCTAAATCATCAATCAACTCTTTATCAAAATTTGAAAAAGATGCATAAGTAAGAGCCGAAGAATTCTTTTTAATTAGGGAGCAATATTCTTTCAAAAAGGCGGCATGATGTTCATTGCCCTGAATAAAGCCATTGCCTAAACCAATTCCGGCTATTATTGAGTAACCTTTATACTGTTTAATAAACGCAGTAAAATAATTTTTACATCTTTCCGCAAAAGCATTATCAGTAATTAAGCGCCCAGGAATATTATATAATGGGACTTCAATAAATGCCAGCAAACCATACTTTTCACAAAGTGTTAAATAATAAGGGTGTGGCAGTGTTTTAATAAATCTTACAGAATTAAAACCTGTCTCTTTAATAATCTTTATATCCCTTTCCATCGACTCATAGCTGCCTACCGGGCCGTCTGTGCCAAATTCCGGAACATAGCTAACCCCATTTATCCAGAAATTGTTTCCATTTAAGAAGATTCCCTGATCATTAACCGATAGTGAATAAAATGAAAGACTTTTAATGGACCTGTCAATAAGCATATCTTTTCGGTAAAGCTCAACCACAACTTCATAAAACTCGGGATTGGTTGGAGTCCAGGCTTTAGGACCGGAGACATCAATTACCTGATTTACATATTTTTCTTTATTTTTTGGAATGCTGACTGAAAAAGCAGACTCAGAAAGGGTACTTTTTCCGACAGAAGTAATAAATCTAACTTTAACGGTATATAAGTTATCTGAAGAATCAGCAGCGCCGCCTATTTCTTTATTGACAAATTTAAAATTGAATTTGACTCGTGCTTTTCCACTTCTGGAATCATAATTAGAGATAAAATCATACTCATTTACAGAAATATTAGGAATCAGATGAATATAGACATCTCTGAATATGCCCCCCATATTTTGAGGGAAAAGAAATCGTTGTTTAACCGGAATAGTATTTTCTGCATCAAGCTCACAATGAAGCTTAACTCTGATTATATTATTCTTATCGGGTTTAATAATATCCCTTGGTAAATCAATTGAAAAGGGGAACTGTCCGCCCGAATGTCTGTAAATAATAACATTATTCAGTGAAATATCGGCAGAGTAATTTAATCCAAAGAAAACAAGCTTTAATTGATTTCCGTAAGCAATGGCTCTAGTAACAGTAAAATTCTTTTCAAAAACCAGATCACCCGATTGTCCTTTAAAAGCTGAAGGTACAGAAACCGGGGTTTTACTCTCTTCATCACCTGAAGGATAGACATCCCATCGCCCGTTAAGAGGCAAAACCTTACGGGCAGAAGTAACATCAAAAAACAAAGAATCGTTCTGTCTGATTTGATATTTCGGTAACTCTTTAAATATTATCTGGCTATACGACAAGCCGGACACAAAAAATACAGTTAATAATATTAAGATACGGCGCAAATTCATCCGTTTTCCAAGTCCTATTATTGAAAATTTAAACTTGCAATATAGCAAAGCGCTAAAAGAGTTAAAAGCCCAAAAACTAATTTTGTTAATGGCAATTTCCGGCCAAAAACAATATAGAGATATCCCCTGAAAGAGGAATAATGATATGTTTACTACAAAACGACTGACATATTAGACTGCTAAACAGGTAATAAGGCCTTAACATATTTCATTTTGAGGATTGTCATTTCTCACCCCATTTGTAAAGTGTGATACTTTGGTTGATCTTTTTATTTAAGTATGCTATCTTAACACAAATAATTAAAGGTAATAAAAATGAGAAAATATATTCTACTCGTCCTAATTCTACTTATGTCAGTCTCGGTTTTTAGTCAGGTTAACGGTAAAAAATTCGGAATCGGTTTTGTATTGGGTGAGCCTACCGGACTTTCCATGAAATATTATAATTCCTCCACTACCGCTTTTGTATTTGGGATCGGCAGTTCTTACTTCGGTAGTCCTCGTATTGGTATGGATTACGTTTGGCATTTTAATGCTTTCGAATCAAGGATAGTCGATTTATACGCCGGACCGGGTGTAGTAATTGGTGTTGGTGAAGGACGCGCCTATTACTTTGAGAACAAAGGACATGATCATTTCTACTTTAGGGATAATGGTACAGGTATTGCCGCAAGAGGCATCTTGGGAATAGATTTTACCCCCAGAAATACTCCACTAGATATCTTTTTAGAAATCGGCTTGCTATTAGGAATTTCCCCAAACTATGGTACTGCTTTTGACACGGCAATCGGTTTAAGGTTTTATCCGTAATAAAGACAATTGTTTTGTTAACGCTGCTCTTTAATGTATAGTAAACAAATCGAAAATCAGGAATCCCACCCTTTGTCTCAATGATCCTATCATAACATGAAGGGCTGGGTTTTTTATAACCCTAATTCGATTAAATATATATACCAAATTCAAAATGATGTTTTATTTTAATTAAGAGGGGAAAAAACTTACCTATCTGGTGATAATTCTTTTATATCTTTACAACTATTCCACCTTTTGTTACTTTTAAAAGATATATTTAAAAAATTATTGGACTTA
>JAUZPC010000113.1 GCA_030706105.1 Bacteroidota bacterium
CCCTAATGATAAGTTCATTGTAAAAGAACCTTCCAGCCAGGAGAAAGTATGGTGGGGTAAGGTAAATACTTCCATTAGTGAAGAAAAATATGAAAGAATATTTACTAAAATGATGGCTTACATTCAGGGTAAAGATCTCTATATTCAAGACTGCTATGCCGGAGCTGATGAAAAGTATAAGCTTGGATTAAGAATTGTTACTGAAGACGCTTGGCATAGTTTATTTGCCAGAAATATGTTTAGAAGGTATAAAGATGATGCCGAAGTTGCAAAACATAAAACTGATTTTACAATCATAAATATGCCTAACTTCAAAGCAGATCCAACTACGGACGGAACAAATTCTGAAGTATTTGTTATTCTGAATTTAGGTAAAAAAACTGTGCTTATCGGAGGTACAAGTTATGCCGGAGAAATTAAAAAATCGGTATTTACAACTTTGAATTATCTGCTTCCTCAAATGAATGTAATGTCTATGCACTGCTCTGCCAACGTTGGAGAAAAAGGTGACGTTGCAATTTTATTTGGCCTATCGGGTACAGGAAAAACAACTCTATCTGCTGATCCATTGAGAAGGCTTATAGGGGATGATGAACACGGTTGGAGCAATGACGGTGTTTTCAATTATGAAGGCGGCTGTTATGCAAAGGTTATCAAGCTTAGCCATGAAGCTGAACCTGAGATCTATGAGACTACCAGAAGCTTCGGTACCGTTCTGGAAAACGTTGCAATTGATACAAATTCAAGGCATCTAAACCTTGATGATGACACTTTAACTGAAAACACAAGAGCAGCTTATCCGCTTACTCATATTTCTAACATAGTGCCTGAAGGTAAAGCCGGACATCCAAAGAACATAATTATGTTAACGGCAGATGCTTTTGGCGTATTACCTCCAATTGCAAAACTTTCTACCGAACAGGCTATGTATCATTTCCTTTCAGGCTATACAGCTAAAGTTGCCGGTACTGAAAAGGGAATCACTGAGCCAAAAGCTACTTTCAGTACTTGCTTTGGTGCTCCTTTTATGGTTCTGCATCCAACAGTATATGCTGAATTGCTTGGCAAGAAAATTCAAGAAAATAAAGTTACATGCTGGCTGGTTAATACCGGCTGGACAGGCGGCGCTTATGGCACCGGTTCAAGAATGAAAATAAAATACACACGTGCCATGCTTAACGCAGCATTAAACGGCGAACTGAATAACGTGGAATATGTAAAAGATCCTATCTTTAATTTGGATGTTCCTACATCTTGTCCTAACGTTCCGGCTGAAGTTCTAAATCCAAAAAATACCTGGAAAAACGGAAACGAATATGATGAACAAGCCAAGAAGTTAGCTAATATGTTTATTGAAAACTTTAAACAGTTTGAAGACAAAACATCAAAAGAGATAGCTTCTGCAGGACCAAATAAATTCTAAGTAATTAGTATTAAATACTACTGCTAAACGCACATTATATTTTAATGTGCGTTTTTTATTTTAAATATTTTAACTTTCTAAAAATCTACACAAAAAAATAATAAATTGGTAATTATGCTACATCTCTACCATTGAAAAAATGATTACCAGGGTAACCTCACTTATGGACAAATATTTCCTTAATTTCTTTTGCGTTATTCTTGTTGAATAATATTGAAAGTACATCGCCTTGTTCAAGTATGGTTCCGCCGCTGGGTATAATATTATTCTCCCTTCTTACAATTAATACAATTCTGCATTCATTGGGAAAGTTCAGTTCAACAATTTGTTTCCCCACCATTTCAGAATTATAGGGGACAATAAACTCCATAATATCCGCATCCTCATTAAAATCTAAATCCACTTCAAGAGGAAATCTCTTTTTCTTGGGCATTACCGTAGAAAGGTGCAATAGTTTTGCAACGTAATTTAAGGACCATCCCTGCAGCAGGGAAGAAGTAAGAACAATAAAGAAGACTAAATTAAATATCAAACTTGAATTTTTAACTCCGCTAAGCAATGGAAAAGTAGCAAGAATAATAGGCACAGCCCCTCGCAATCCTATCCATGAAATAAATAGTTTTTCTTTGAAGTTAAACTTAAACGGCAATAGTGAAATAAACACGCTTAACGGTCTTGCCAAAAAAATTAACACTATGCTTAGTAAAAGTCCCAAACCGTAAATTTTAATTATTTGAGAGGGAAATACTAATAAACCAAGAGTTAAGAACATTGAGATTTGGCTGAGCATGGACAGACCGTCAAAAAATCTTATTACTGTTTTCTTCTGAATGAATTGCGAATTACCCATTATGATACCGGCAATGTAAACAGCCAAAAAGCCGCTTCCTTCCAGAACTGAAGTAAGGGAGTAAATAAGTGCGGCCATGGCCAGCGTAAAAACAGGGTAAATGCCTTCATAGAACAATTTTAGTTTATTAGTCAGAAAGACCATTAGCTTGCCGCCCAAAATACCAATTAAAGTTCCCAATCCCATTTGAAGCAGGAAAAATAAAATTAAATTGAAAATAGTCTTTTGTGGTGCAAGTATTAGTTCTATTGTACCTATGGTTAAAAAGACCGCCATAGGGTCATTACTGCCTGATTCCAATTCAAGCAACGGTTTAAGATTATTTTTTAAACCGATATTATTTGAGCTTAAGATGGAGAAAACTGCGGCTGCATCAGTTGATGAAATTACGGAACCGATAAGCAGTCCCCATAGGAAAGATGTTTTAAATATTAACATTACAAAAACTGCAATTGTAAAAGCAGTTATTAGAACCCCTATGGTTGCTAAAGAAATTGCCGGCTTTATGATTTTTTTTGAATCATGCCAGCTTGTACTTAAACCGCCTGAAAACAAAATGAATACAAGCGCTAAAATACCTATTGACTGAGCCAAAGATGTATTATTAAAGAAAATTCCCCCGATGCCCTCGGACCCGGCCAATATACCGACTCCTATAAATAATAGCAGGGTTGGAATTCCAATATTATCTAAAAGCTTGGTAAACAGGATGCTGATAATAATTAGAATTGAAGCAATAAAGAGCAAATAATCTATGGTTATCAAATTAACTCCGGTACAAATTTCCTATTTGTTAATATTTTAATTACAATATATAAAAAATAGTAATAGTTTGATATATCATGTCATGTAATCGCAATAAATAAAGATCTAAATCAAAGATGAAGTTGAGATCGTTTCGGGTTTATATTTATTACCATATACAATATATCATCAGGCGAAATGCCCTATATATTTATAAATAAACCAAAAATGGCATACAGAACCAAGAAGAATAAAAATATGAAAAATTTCGTGAAAGCCGAAAAATCCGGGGAGGGGATTGGGCTTTTTGATACCATAGATTATGGCTCCAGCCATGAAAAAAACTCCTCCAATAGCCAGCCAAAATAGAGCTTCCATACTGAGGTTATGAAGTAAAGGAAATATAATAATGAAAGCAGTCCACGACATAACAAGGTAAATAATAGTTGAGAACCATCTTGGGGCAGTAATCCAAAATATTTTAAAAAGTGCCCCAATTATGGTAAAAAACCAGAGTCCTGCTACAATTTCCCACCCCAATATCCCTTTGATAGAAATTATACAGAGGGGAGTATCAGTAGCTGCAATTGAAACAAAGATCATTATATGATCTATCTTGCGTAATTTCTTTATGCCTTCAGCAGATAAGTTTAGCCAGTGGTAAATTGTGCTGGCTGTGAATAATGAAATCATTCCTAAACCATAAATACCAAAGGAGATCAGATAGTCGGGTCTGTATGGAAGCAGTGAATTAAATATCATAAGTCCGGTAACGTAAAGCGCAAATATAACTCCAACAAAATGGGTCAATCCATTCATTGGTTCTCTAAATTTCTTGAACATTTTTTTATTTTATATATTTTGTGGGAATGCGGAAAATACAGATTGTTATTGTCTGTATTTTCCACTGCTAAAATAATTGAAAATGAATAAACAAAAAAGTTATTTTATTGAATAGAATAACCGTTCTGTTACTTGATTAGCCTAATAAAATTATGTATTTGTATATCATCCAGAAATGGGAAAAAGTACCAAGAAGTACAAAAATGTGGAATATTTCATGAAAACCTAAAACTCCGGGCCAGAGATTCGGTTTCTTTAACCCATACATAACTGCACCTACTGTATAAAAAACTCCTCCTATCAAAAGCCATATTAATGCTCCTAACGGAAGTGAATGGATCAATGGAAACATTATGAACAAGGCTATCCATGCCATTAAAAGATATATTGCAGTTGATAACCATCTTGGGGCAGTAAGCCAGAATATTTTAAACATGGCGCCTAATATTGCCGTTCCCCAAATTCCGGCTAATACTCCATAGCCGATTGTTTCTCTCAATGGAACAAGGCATATGGGTGTATATGTTGCAGCAATAAGAATAAAAATCATAATATGGTCAACCCTGCGCATTTTTTTTATACCGTCTTCAGATAACCTTAACCAGTGGTATAGGGTGCTTGATGTATAGAGTAAAAACATTCCTGCGCCAAAAATGCAAAACGAAATTAAATGGTACGGTTTGTAAGGCTGGAGAGATTCATTTATCATTAATACTGTGGCAACTATTGCAAATAAAATACCGATAAAGTGAGTGAACCCGTTCATTGGTTCCCTAAGTTTTTTAATCATTGTTATCCTAATTAGAGCTGATTTAGTAGATTTTGATTCATATCTACAAAAATAATATAAAAACCGGAAATACCAAGACTCTTAATATGATTTAGACGGGGGAAAATATTTGTAATTCATGCTTATCCTGCCCATTGGCAATTCATCATATTTAGCTTTCATTATAGCTCTAAAATATTTATTTTTAGCAAATGCGTTATGCAAATTAAATAATCTCTTTTCTATAAATAAACATAAAGTAAATATGAAAAAAATACATTTCATTAGCTTTTTAATGCTGTCTTTTTTGTTTGCCGGAACAGTTTTAATGGCTCAGGAAAAAACTAAAGGGGATTTCCTTACAAAGGCTATTGACCCCTCAATAAAACCCGGTGATGATTTTTATAAATATGCTACCGGTACGTGGGTTAAAAATAATCCTATTCCTTCTTCTGAAAGTGCCTGGGGTGTCGGAAATTTAGTTCAGGAGGAAACTTATGCAAGAATTAAAACTATCCTTGCTGAAGCTTCAAAATCAAATTCCTCTAAAGGTTCTAATAAACAAAAAGTGGGGGACTTTTATTTTGCAGGTATGGATACGGTTTCAATTGAAAAGCTTGGGCTAAAACCTTTAAAGTCCGAACTGGATTTAATCAATTCTGTTAAAAATAAAAAAGATTTATATAAGGCTATTGCAACTTTACAAAAAGAGGGTGTCAATTTAGTCTTTGGCGTTTTTGTTGATCAGGATGCTATGAATAGTGACCGGTACTCAATTTATCTGTGGCAGGATGGACTTGGACTGCCAAACCGTGATTATTATTTTAGAAATGATGCGCGTACTGAAAATATCAGGAATGAATATAAAAAGCATTTATCCAATATGCTTGCATTGTTAAAGGATAAAAACCTCTCTCCTGAAAAAGATGCTGCCATTGTTTACAAAATTGAATCTTTCTTAGCTGATTCTTCAAGGAAATTAGAAGATTTAAGAGATCCGTATAAAAATTATAATAAAATGACTCTTAATGAATTGTCTGCTATTTCTTCTAACATTGACTGGAAGGTGATACTTACAGGCGAAGGAATTAAAGATTTTGATTACATAGTTGTTGGGCAGCCGGAATTTGTTAAACAAATAAATGCTGCTTTTAATAAATTTTCCATACCCGAATGGAAAGCTTATATGAAATGGCAATTAGTTAATTCATTTGCCAACTGTTTAGGCTCTTCATTTGAGCAGGAAAGATTTCATTTTAGAGGTACTGTTATCTCCGGCATCAAAGAGCAGAGACCAAGATGGAAAAGAATTCAGGATGCAACCGAGGGTCAGTTAGGTGAGCTTTTGGGTCAGGTTTACGTTCAGAAATATTATTCTGCCGAAACCAAAAAAAGATATGAAAAATTAGTAGATAATATTATTGATGCGTTTAGAGAAAGACTCCAAAAACTTGATTGGATGAGTGCTCAAACCAAGGAAAAAGCTATTGCTAAATTAAATGCCATCACTAAAAAAGTGGGATATCCTGATAAATGGAAAGACTTTTCAAAGCTTTCTGTTGATAAAAATACTTATGTAAGAAACGTGATAAATGCAAATAAATTTTGGTCCGATTATTCTATAAATAAGCTTGGAAAACCTGTTGACCGTTTGGAATGGAATATGACTCCACAGACATATAATGCATATTACAATCCTTCAAATAATGAAATTGTACTCCCTGCAGCAATGTTTATTATACCGGGAGTTCCTGATTCTCTGCTTGATGACGCAATTATTTACTCTTATGCAGGTGCTTCAACCATTGGACACGAATTAACACATGGATTTGATGACCAGGGCAGGCAGTATGATGCTAAGGGTAATCTTTCCAATTGGTGGACTGAAGATGATGAAAAGAATTTTAATGCACGTACAAAGCCTATGATTGATCAGTTTAATAACTTCATCTGTTTAGACAGTATGCACATAAATGGTGAAGCTACTGTTGGTGAAAATATTGCTGATCTTGGCGGTTTAGTAATCGGCTTAGATGCTTTTATGAAAACTCAACAATACAAAGACGGTAAGGAAATAAACGGTCTTACTCCATTGCAGAGATTTTGGCTGGGTTATGCATACTCCTGGTTGGATGATATTAGGCCTGAAAGCCTTGCACGTCAAATCATGACAGATGTGCATTCTCCTGCATTTTTAAGGGTAAATGGCCCTTTGTCTAACATACCTGAATTCTATAAAGCATTTAATATTCAGGATGGTGATAAAATGTACAGGCAGGAAAAAGACAGAGTTAAAATCTGGTAGAATGTTTGTCAACCATAATGTGTAATTGATAGTATTTATTCCATTCCGTATTTAAGCAATATTTAGATACGGAATGGTTAATTTATAAAACCAACCGTTAAGTAACTATTATTATTCCCTTAGTATTAAAATGGTACCTGCCAAAATTAACAGGGCAGCAATGGTTTTCTTTAACAGATACTTTTCATTAAAAATTTTACCGCCAATTATTGTAGCCCAAAATACTGAAGTCCTTTTTACTGCCAGAACAAGAGCAACTGAAGCCATTCCTATAGCTACCATTTGAGTATATCTGTATCCAAAAGTTAATACGGAAATTACTAATATCCACGCGAACTCTTTCTTGTTTCCCGAAACTGTTGGAAGCTTGCTCCTTTGTGAAGAGAATAAGTAAATTATTCCAAAAATAAGTGCAAAGAAAATATTTTGAAATGATACTAATGCTATTGGCGTAAACTTAAACTGTTTTAACATCAGCTTGTCCATTATTGAGGATATTGTGAATAGCAATAATGCCATAAGGATGTAATGATGATATTTTGATCTAAAGAATGTTTTTACTGGGCTTAAAATGTTGCCGTCATTTTTACTTTCCAAAATAAAAGTGCCGAATATAAGCAGCTGCAAACCTACTACTTCAGTATATTTAAGACCTTCCCCCAAAAACAGAAAAGCAAAAATTGCCACAAATCCGGGTGTTAATGCCAGCAGGGGTAATGCATTACTGATTTCTAAATTCTTTAATGAAAGCATTACGCATAAGAAAGCAAAAACACCTATTATGGATTTGACTAATAATAAAATTACCTTAACCGTTGTTAATGATTGGTAATCCAAATAGAAAAAGAACGGGATTGATAAAAGCAAATTAACAATTGCCAATAAAAAAGAAAACTCAAGAGCGCCTAATTTAAAGAGTACTTTTTTTTGAGCAATTGCAGAAAATGCAGATAAAAAAGCCGAAAACAGGGCAATGCAAAACCAAATCATTATTTAATCACCGGTTGATATTTATTGTTCATGTTAATTAAAAAGTTATATTTGCTTTTACATAAATATTTCTGCCGGGTTCAATACTAATTAAACCTCTGTTGCTTGATAAATGGTTACGATATGTTTTGTCAAATATATTTTCTATCCCGGCCGTAAGATTTAAACTTAATAAATCAAATTTCAATATCTCAGCATTACAACTAAAATTATAAATTGCATATCCGGGTGTAGCCAGTTCGCCCTGGGCAATTTTATCCTGCTTGTCATAAATAACAGCGGATATATCTAATATAAGGGTTTTATAAACATTGGCTTTTAATCCTATAGTACCAATAAGTGCCGGAATTAAAGCTAAATCAGTATGGTACTTTTCATTTTTTCCTCTCACGTATGAAACATTATCATATAACTTGAAATTTGGAATAAATGTGTAACCGGAAGAAAAC
>JAUZPC010000114.1 GCA_030706105.1 Bacteroidota bacterium
TGTTGCAGGATATATGACAGACCTTGATAATGGTATTACTAATGGTTATGCATGGTACTCTGTTTATGGCGGAAGACAAGATTATATGACTTATTTTAAGCATGGAAGAGAAACTACCATTGAACTTTCAAGCACAAAATTACCAAGTTCTACCACGCTGCCTAATTTCTGGACATATAATAAGAAATCATGGTTCAATTATCTACAGAATTGTTTATATGGAATACACGGCTTTATTAAAGATTCTTTAAACGCACCTATTAAAGCCAAAATCACTGTCGTCGGTCATGATGCAGACAGCTCGGAAGTATATTCTACAGCTCAGTTTGGTGATTTCTACAGATTTCTGGCAGCAGGAACCTATACGCTTAAAGTAACTGCTGATAATTACGCTCCTAAAATAATCAGTAATGTTGTAGTTTCTAATTTACAGCCTACTAATTTAATTGTTACTTTATCAAGTAATGTCCCGGTTGAACTAACATCTTTTACAAGCTCTGTTAGTAATAATGTTGTTAAATTAAACTGGGCTACAGCTACAGAAACTAACAACAAAGGTTTTAGTATTGAACGTAAATTTTCAGATGGCGACTGGAAAACTTTGGGATTTGTAAAAGGAAATGGGACTACAACTGAACTTTGTAAATACTCTTTTACAGATAAAGTTGATTTCGGCAAATATAGTTATAGATTAAGACAAGTAGATTTTGACGGTTCATTTGAATATTCAAAGATAATTAATGTTGAAGCTTTTGCTCCTAAGGTATTCTCTTTAGAACAAAATTATCCTAATCCTTTTAATCCATCAACCGTTATCAAATTCAACTTAGCAACTGAGTCCCAGGTTATTGTTAAAATATTTAACATAATTGGCCAGGAAGTTAAAACATTAGTCAATAATCGTTATTCAGCAGGCCAGCATTCTGTTTCTTTTAATGCTGCAAACTTAAATAGCGGTGTATACTTCTATAAAATGGAAGCTAAAGGAAACGATGGCTCTAATTTTTCAGCAACTAAGAAAATGATTTTAACAAAATAAGTTTATAAAGTTAAAAGTTAAAAGTTGTAAAGTTGTAAAGTTCTATTGAAAGTAGAGACGTTCGGTTGAACGTCTCTGCTTTTAAGCTTCAATCCCCCGCCCCCATAACAGTTTATCTCGCATTATTATTTTCCCTTTAATACGTGTTAACCTGCCGCTTATCACTGATAAAGTTGCTGCTTCAATTATTTATTTATACTTTTGCCCTATAAAAATTACAAGGTTTCAAATGGCTTTATTAGAAATTAAAAACTTATCAAAGTCTTTCGGTAATCTAAAGGCAGTAGATGATGTCTCATTTACTGTTCCCGAAGGAAGCGTATTTGGCTTAATAGGTAGAAATGGTGCCGGTAAAACCACTACTATTAGAATGATGATGAATATTTATCTGCCTGATAATGGAGAAGTTCTTCTTGAAGGAGCCAAGATAGGCCAGGACTTTAGGAATAAAGTGGGCTATTTACCTGAAGAGCGCGGCTTATATAAAAAAATGAAAGTACTTGATACCCTACTATACTTTGCCGCTCTTAAAGGGTCCGAGGGCAAACAAATTGAAAAAGACGCTATTACTTATCTTAAAATGTTCAATTTAGAGGATAGGAAAGGTTCTAAAGTTGAAGACCTGTCCAAGGGAAATCAGCAAAAAGTGCAGTTCATTACCACCGTACTGCATAATCCGCAATTTTTAATTTTAGATGAACCTTTTTCAGGATTAGATCCAATAAATACTGATTTGCTGACTAACCTAATAATGAAGTTTAAAGAGGAAGGTAAAATAATAATACTATCTACTCATTTGATGGATTTTGCAGAACGTTTATGCAACCACATTGCCATGATTGAAAAGGGTAAACTGATACTTAATGGCTCGCTTAATGAAATAAAAGCTAACTGGGCTGCTAAAAATATAACATTGGAATATTCCGGTGATATCTCTTTCTTAAATAATATTGATATGGTTGATAATCTTACTCTGAATAACAACAATGCAATAATTAAGATGAAACAGCCTAATTTGGAGCAGGAACTGCTGAAACTGCTTGTCCAAAACGATATAAATGTACATAAGTTCATAGCAAATGACATTTCCCTCCATGAAATTTTTGTTTCCCTTGCCGGAGAAAATAGCACTTCAGAAGGGAGTAACTAATATGTTAATAAACAGAAGAGTTATTACAGTCTTTAATAGAGAAATTAAAGACAAATTACTAAGTAAGTCTTTTATCATAATGACATTGCTGGTTCCGGTTTTCCTTTTCGGGATTCTTGCTTTTCAAACCTTTGTTATGACCTTTGAAGGGAAAGAAAAAGTAAATATACATGTTATTTCCAGTAACGATAAAATCACTTCGGAAATTTCAAATATATTTAACGATCCTAAATTTACCGAAGACAGATACACTTTTAAAGCATTAACAATTCCCAAAGACTCAGTTGCAAAATATTTAGAAGCAAATAAGAGTAATATTTTAGAAGAAAAAATAACCGGTATAATTTTCTTGCCGGACAGTGTAATGTCTAATAAAGAAATAAAGTACTATTCTAAGAACCCGAATAATTTAAAATTGTTTGATAAAGTCAGGTCAAAAATTAACAACGTTATTCTTTCTGAGTATTTTAAAGATAAGAATCTGTCAAAAGCTCAGCTTGAATTTGCTCTTAAAAATGTGAATTTTAATCCCTACAGAATCACAAAGGAGCAGGATATAAGGAAAGAAGGATATGGCAACACCGTAGTTGCATTTTTGTTCTCTTTCTTACTGTATTTCAGTCTGATAATGATTGGCACGCAAATGATGCGTTCGGTTATTGAAGAAAAGACCAATAGAATAGTAGAAGTGTTACTATCATCTGTTAGCAGTCTGGATCTTTTAACGGGCAAAATACTTGGGACAGCAGTCACAGGATTGATACAAATGGCGATCTGGCTTATACCTGTTTTTGTGGTAATATCCACTTCCATATTTGTATTACCTGAAGATTTCATATTAAGCATAAGCATCGGAACTTTGTTAGCCTTCCTGTTAAACTATTTTATAGGATTAGTAACATTCTTAGGATTATTTGCAGCAGTTGGATCAATTTTCGATAATGATCAGGATGCTCAGCAAGGTATCTGGCCTCTTATGATGTTGATTATGATCCCCTTCTTTATAGCTATGGGGATAGTATCTAATCCTGAAAATTCCATAGCAAGAATAACTTCATTTGTACCATTTGGTTCAATAATTGTTATGCCAACACGCGCCGCAAGTGCTGATGTACCTGTTTTCCAGATTATTATTGCAAATATAATAAACTTGATTACCATGGGTGCTGTTTTTGTACTTGCCGCAAAGATATATAAAACGGGACTTCTATTTACCGGTAAGAAACCCAAATGGAGTGAAGTGGCAAAGTGGCTTAAAAGTTAGTTGCTCTAAGTTGGGGTATAAAAAATAATTTATTGTCTCAGAAGTGTAAGTGTTATTATTAAATAATTACATTATCTTCTGAGACATTTTTATTTATTTCCGAAATAATTTATAGAGACCTAAACCAGCCAGAGTTGCCAAACCCACAAGTCCCCCTGTTTGTAACACTTTTGAATTTGCATATTTTTCAAGGCTCATGCCCGTACCTGACTGCTTCATTGCATTATCTGCATATATTGAATCCATAAACTCCAGTCTGTCTTTAATAGACTTAAAAGCAATTGTTACATTAGAAGACTCATTAGTGGGAATAAACTTGACAGCGCATTTCTCAGTATCGTCATCATCAATTTCGTCTAATATTTCAAACTCCCATTTGCCCCTAAAAATAGTGTAATTAACAACAGCCCTCTTTTCGCGTGAGAATAACGGATCTTTAAAAACAAGAATTGAACGGCCTTCACTATCAACCTGTCTTTGAGGAAATTGTTCATCAACTGTATTTTCATTAGTATTATCGTTAACACTTTCTTTTAAGGAAACAGTTTCTTTAGATTTTTTTTCGAGAATTTCTTTTGATTCAGTCATAATGTCCTCAAGGTCTTATTAATTAATAGTGTTTAATTTTTTCAATTTAGCTTGCTAAATGGAATATCCAGTATATCAAAGTTTTTCCAGGCAGAATAATCAAAATGCCACCATTCTCCGTCATAAATGACAAAACCATTCTTTGTCATAAGCCTCTGCAATAAAGCTCTGTTATTTTCAGCAGCACTTGATACAGGTTTATAATTTGCGGCGGCTTTTTCTGTAAAGTTGTCAAATTCCGTAGGCATTTCGATTTCTTTACCGGTTTTAATATCAATAATTGAAAGATCAATTGCACATCCTCTATTATGCCGCGATCCCCTTTGAGGAGTGGCAACATACGTAGAATTTTTAATTAAATCCCAAAACTTAACCGTTGCAGAATATGGGCGATATGCATCATAAATTTTTAATCCATATCCATCTTTTAACAGTTCATCCTGTACTTTTTTTAATGCCTCCGCAGCAGGTTTCCTTAAAAAAGCGGCACTTTCTTCATAAACAACATTTTTAGTAAAATTATTAGCAGTGGCATATCTTATATCCAACACAATTCCGGGTATGAACTTTTTCAAATCAATAAGCTGTTTTTCTGAATCATCTTTAACTTGGTTATTATAATATTGCAGATTATCAATTACGGTAAGGCCATATTTATTCAGATTCTGCCCTGTTGAGCAGGAATATAATAAGAGGGTTAAAAATATGCTTAAATAACCGGCAACTTTTTTAATTCTATAATTCATTTTATTCTCAAAAGGTTTTTATGTCAGTAGAATTCCAATTATGGAAAATATGCGACAACTCATTATAAACTTGTTTCGGATTCTCAATTATTTCTTTTTCATCAAAGTGTAAAAGTTTAATCCCCATTTTTTTAAGTTCTTTATTCTTTCTTTTTTGCTCATTTATATCCTTTATGCCCTGACCGGGCACATCAACTTCAATTATTAATTTTTCTTTTTCAAAATAATATGTATTAACAGAGTCATTAAAGATAGAATCTTTTGTATATGTTATTTCGGGAAAATATTTAGTAAGTAAATTATCAAAATTCTTCATAAAAAGCCAACGCATCCTGCAAATGTCTTAAACTATATCTCCTTCTAACTTATTAAAAAGCAAAGTAAATAACAATGTTTCCTAATATATGTACTTTCTTTGGTGCATTATTTCACTTATTAAAAGACAATATTTACCTTTGAACATTTTATTAAACCACTTATATTTAATCATTTGCCAATTAATAAATATCTTTGTTTATTATATGTATTAATGATAATTTTCATATCACAAAATAATTAAATTATAAATATTAAATAAAAAACAGGAGCCGACTGTGCGGTTATTATCAACATTCTTTATCTTTGTTCTTCTTTTGGCTGTAAGGGCTAATGCCGGGACACCCAAAGATGATAAAATACTACCCTACCCTATTCAAAAATACCAGCTTTCCAATGGTCTTAATGTAGTGACAGTTCCTTATGACAGTCCAAATTTAGTAAGCTTATATATTGTTGTAAGGGCCGGTTCAAGAGATGAAATTGAAGAAGGAGTTACCGGATTTGCTCATTTTTTTGAACATATGATGTTTAGAGGAACTGACAAGTACTCTAAAGAAAAATACAATGAAATATTAAAACTGACCGGGGCAAGCGCAAACGCAAATACTTCAACTGACAGAACAGTATATCATATGACAGGTGATGTATCCCGCCTGCAATTGATGTTTGAACTTGAATCAGACAGATTTATGAATTTACATTATTCCGAACATGATTTCAAAACCGAAGCCGGTGCGGTTAAAGGTGAATATACAAAAAATTCAGCTTCACCCTATTCTCAATTATTTGAAGATATTCAGAATACTGCATTTGATAAACATACTTACAAGCACACAACAATGGGCTTTTTAAAAGACATTATTGATATGCCTAATCAATATCAATATTCTATGAAATTTTTCAACCGTTTTTACAGACCTGAATATACTACCGTTATTGTAGTTGGCGATGTTAAAGCTGAACAAGTAAATAAAATGGCTGAAAAGTTTTTCGGCGCATGGAAACATGGCGATTATGTTTCTGTTGTCCCTCAGGAGCCAGTACAAAAAGAAACAAGATATGTTCATATTAAAAATCCTAATATCCCGCCAATGTTAGCTCTAAATTATAAATCACCTGCTTTTAGTGATAAAGATATAGACATGCCGACTTTAGATGTACTTTCTACTATCCTTTTTTCTGAAAACTCTACTCTTTACAAAAAACTTGTAATTGATGAGCAAAAAGTAAGAAACCTTAGCGGTGGTACAGATAACTCACGTGATCCTAATCTAATGAATATTATTGCTTCCTTAATTAACAAAGGCGATTTGCAATATGTAAAAGATGAGATTACAAAAGAATTGGAAAAAGTAAAAAAAGAAGGCGTAAGCCCTAAGAAACTAGCTGATACTAAATCTTACTTGAAATATTCATTCTCAATGAGCATAGATAATCCTTCAAGAATTGCAAGTTCTTTGGCTGAATATGTTGCTTTAACCGGCGACCCTGAATCTATAAACAAAGTTTATGCTTTATATAATAAAGTTACCAATGCCGATATAATAAGAGTTGCCAACAAGTATTTAGTAAGCACAGGACTAACAATTGCTACCATCTCAGCAGATGAAAAAGGAGAAGTAAAATAATGAAATATATTCTAACATTTATTATAGCTTTAATTACATTTTACACTTCAGTTTATGCAATTGACATAGTTGAATTAAAGCTCCCTAAATCCAATAAAATAGTTATTAAACTGATGTTCAAAAATGGATCCATCTGCGATCCGGTCGGTAAAGAAGGACTTACTTATACTACTGCCAATTTGGTTACGGCAGGCGGCTTTGGGAAAATGACATTAGAGCAGATTCAGGATAAAATTTATCCCATGGCTGCTAATTATGATGTTTCCGTTGATAAAGAAGTTACAATTTTTACTTTTGAAGTTCCAAAAGATTATCTGATGGAGTTCTATCCTATACTAAAAGGACTTATACTGAATCCATCATTTACTGAAGCTGATTTCAACAGGATCATAACTAACCAGCAAAATTATGTTGATCAGGTTATCAGAGCTTCCTCTGATGAAGAATACAGCAAAAAAGCATTAGAAGATTTCTTATTTAGAGGAACCCCCTACCAGCACATGAAACAAGGGAAAACGGCCTCAGTTAAAACCATTACATTAAATGATGTTAAAGAACATTATAAAAAATTCTTTACCAACACTAATGTAACAATTGGCATTGCAGGTAATTATAGCACAAAATTCTTATCTGAACTTAAAAAAGATTTGGGCAAATTACCAAGTGTAAAACCTGTTATTCCTGCTGCACCAAAAGTAAAAACACCAGACGGTATAAATGTTGAAATCATTTCTAAAGACAACGCTTTTGGTTCTGCAATATTTATGGGACAGCCTTTGAACATTACCAGAGCAAATGATGATTTTGCTGCTTTAATGGTTGCCAATTCTTATTTAGGTGAACACAGAAAATCTTACAGCAAGTTATATCAATTAATAAGAGAAGACCGGTCAATGAATTATGGCGATTATTCTTATATTGAATGGTATGAAAACGGCGGTGCAAACATGCTGCCTCCTGCAGGTGTTCCAAGATCATCTAATTATTTTTCAATATGGATTAGACCGGTACAGATTGCCAAGCAGTTAAAGAATCAGTATGCCGAGCTTAAAGACACTAAACTTGGTCATGCTCACTTTGCAATCAGAATGGCTTTGATGCAGGTTGATAAGATGATAAATAACGGCATGACGGCTGAAGATTTTGAATCTACCCGTTCTTTCTTAAAGAGCTATATGAAACTTTATATAAACTCAACAGGTGCACAGCTCGGCTATTTAATGGATTCCAAATTTTATGGCAGAAAAGATTATATAAAGGAAATGGATAAGCTTATTGATAAGCTGACGCTTGAAGATGTAAATAAAGCCATTAAGAAATATTGGTCTGTTAATAATATGGACATAACTATTGTTACAGACAAATCGGAAGCTAATGAACTTATGAACAGCTTAAAGGATAATACGGAGTCACCAATGACATACTCTAATGTTGTTAAAGCGGGATTACCTTATTATATACCTGAATTAGACAACCAGGCAGCAAAATTCAAATTAAATGTAAAATCAGTGAAAATAGTTAACTCTGAAGATACTTTTAAATAATTGCCCCCTGAACTTTTAAGGAGACAGGGACTGTTTTTCTGTCTCCTTTTTTTATGCAAAAAAGGATATTTTTAAAAA
>JAUZPC010000115.1 GCA_030706105.1 Bacteroidota bacterium
ACTACTGTTGAGAGGCTTTAAAAAGAAAGCCGCTAAATCAAATAAAGTGTTCGATTCTATCCTTATAAAAGGAATTGAACATACGCTTCTTCCGCTTGTGTATATCGGAATTTTATATTTTGCCGTCGGGTCACTGGAGTTCCCCTATAAAGTTGAAAATAAAATTCACACCGTATTTGTTTTTCTGCTGACACTTTTAGGCATAAGAACAATTATCGGGGTGATAAGAATATACCTCAATTCCTATTTTAAGAATAAAGAAGACGGCTCCTCCCGCGAAAAACAGATATCGGGAATAGTAAATATTTTCGGATTTATAATATGGTCAATCGGATTAATATTTCTTTTAGATAATATTGGTTTTAAAGTATCAACCGTAATTGCAGGTTTGGGTGTAGGCGGTATTGCCATAGCTTTAGCAGCACAGGCAATACTTGGGGACTTATTCAGCTATTTTGTAATTTTCTTTGACAAACCTTTTGAGATTGGGGATTTTATAGTTGTGGGAGATAAATCCGGTACGGTTGAAAATATCGGTATAAAAACAACCAGAGTAAGGAGCCTGGGTGGTGAGCAGATTGTTTTTTCAAATACCAACTTAACCAGCTCACAGCTTCACAATTACAAAAGAATGGAGCGGAGAAGATCACTGTTTACTTTAAGAATCGACTTCGGTACTCCTAAACAAAAATTGGAAGAAATCCCTAAGATTATTAAAACTATAATTGAGAAACAGGAAAAAGTAACTTTTGACAGAAGCCATTTGGCTTCAGTTGGTGAGTACGCTTATATATTTGAGACAGTATATTTTGTGGATGATCCTGATTATAAAATATATATGGACGTTCAGCAGACAATAAATATAGAGATATGCAGGCAGCTTGATGCTATGGGCATAAAGCTTGCCACTTCCCCGCAAACAATTAAATGACTCGGGTAATATATAAAAAAAGGGCTGTCCTAATTCGGGCAGCCCTTTTAAGTTTTTATCTTATGGGATAAGCAGGTTTTTCAGGGAAAGAAAATTTATTTTGCTCTATTTTTTCTTTCATTATCTCAATTGCTTTTTCAAGCTGAGCATCATGACCTTCCATGATTGAACCCGGGTCGTTGTCAATATATATGTCAGGATCACCGCCATGGTTCTCAATCCACCACTTTCCTTCTTTTCCGTAAAAGGCGTTATTGGACTGGTTAATTGAACCATTATCAATTGTGGTCTGTGCATTCATAATACCAACCAAGCCGCCCCATGAAGGAGTTCCGATAATTGTACCCAAATTACGTGCTCTAAAATGCATTAAGAAAGCTTCACCGTCTGAGCCGTTAAATTCATTTGAGATTACGGCATAGTTGCCAATCGAAGAAGAACCTGGATATCTGAAAGGCACCATTCCTCTAAGATTATTCAAACCGACAGTTTTACGCTCCAATTTATCAATAATAAAATATTCTGTCCAGCCGCCGCCGTTTCTTCTTACGTCAAGAATTAACCCGTCTTTGTATCTGAAGGCTCTCCAGAATTTTTCAAATTCAGAAATACCACCGGCACCCATTGCGTTTATATGAAGGTAACCGACTCTGCCATTTGTCTCTTTTAGTACTTTATCAACATTGTTTGAAAGCCAGTTAAAATATCTAAACTGGTTATTGTTTCTAATCAGTTGAATACTATAAGTAACCGCCCCTTTATCGGAAGGTTCACTGTTAAATGTAAGTTTGGTTTTTTCGCCTGCCTTAATCTGGCAATATTTAAAGTAGTCATCATTGGTTTTTATTGCTTTTCCGTTGATGGCAATTAAATAATCACCTTCTTTTACATTTATGTCAGGTCTGTCCAAAGGAGACTTTATATTGAAATTATATTTTGTAGGACCATAAATCTTTGATATTTTATAATAACCTGATTTATCTTTAACTAAATCAGCACCCATCCATCCGGTATACACGGAAGATTGAGGATATAATGTATCTGTATCGCCTCCGCCTACATAAGTATGGGATACACAAAGTTCTCCAACCATCTGAGAAAGCACCCAATTTAACTCTTCACGATTTGTTAAATACGGGATATATGATTTATAACCTTCGCCCATGGCTTTCCAGTCGTGGCCGTGCATATTAGTATCATAAAAGAAATCTCTGTACGCTCTCCAGGTATCCATAAATATTTGATTGAATTCATCAAAATTCTTTACCGTATAAGGCATCTTATCTAATTTAAGTTTTAGGCCCAAAGATTTTGAAGAGTAAGCATCATTAACGGAAGAATTATAATATTCTTTTTCAGCATTTATAATTAAATTTTCCTGATTAACCGACAATGCAAAATCAGCTATTTTATCATTTAGAGTTACTTCTTTTTTAGAAGGAATATCAAAAATATGCAGAGTCCATTTAGTTTCTCCCTTATTGGGTTTGAATATCTCTTCATATTCCGCTTCAGTAAATTTATCTATTGAAGACCAAAGTACCTTATTGTAACCTGCCTTCAAATAGAAATAGTTCCCTGCTTTAACAGGAAGCGGATAAGTACGCTTGCCTATATTTTCAAAATCAATTTTAACAATATCTTTGGTATCTACAGGGGCCTTAAGGCTATCAAAGAAAGGAGCTGCGTCATCTTTGTTTAGCTGAACAACCATTACCTGTTGAGGTGTTGCCATTACATGATTATCTTCATAAAAATCCATTTGAATGTCAAAATTCTGAGAAGATAAATAATACAAATATTTACCGTTAGCATCAAAAGCAGGATTAAGGTTATCAAAGAAATCATCAGTAATTGCATGCTTTTGTGCAGTTTCTAAATTATATACAAAAATCTGATTATTTCTGTTATAATTTGTTATGCTGTAAGTAATCCATTTACTGTCAGGAGACCAGTTGTAATCAGCTTGCTCCCAGATAAATTCATCATTTTTAACCTGGTGAAATTCGTCAATCTTTGTGAGTTTTTTAGATGCGATATCTATATAAAAGATAGAGAAATCTTTATTTCCGAAAAGGATCTTTTTACTGTCAGGAGACCAGATTAAATGATAATTCAATTTAGTCAAATCAGTTGTAAGCGGAATAAGCTCACCGCCGTTTACACTTTGCAGATATAAGTTATATTCACCTGTTTTATCTGAGAAAAAAGCTATCCATTTACCATCAGGTGAAACCTGCGGAAGCACTTCTTTTATTCCGGGGGTATTTGTAAGATTTATTGCAGTATCCGGCAGTACTTTAAAAATATCACCCCTTGCTTCAAATATATCCAGCTTTCCGTCATTAGAGACATCAAATGAATGGATATATTCTTTTGCATTTATATCTCTGTCTTTTACAAGTTCTCTTTCACCCGGTACAGTAACAGATAGAGTGGTAATTTTACCTGATGCAATATCCAGAATGTTTATGTAACCGTTCTGCATATAAACAATATTTTTTCCGTCGGTTTCAGGAAACATTACATCATAATTAGTATAATTAGTAATTTGTTTAATGAAATTATCTTTAAGACTTCGTACATATATATTTGCAATTCTGTTTGTACTATCGGAAACAAAATACATATTATCCCCTATCCACATTGGATAAGCATTCTTGCCTACATATGTAGAAATAGGATTAAATTTTTTAGTTTTGAAGTCATACATCCAAATATCAGTATGCCAGCCTCCTTTGTAGTTTTTCCAATAATATTCTTCCGAGCCTTTTCTGTTATAAAGCATTTTATCGCCGGCCTTATTAAAGCTGCAGAGAGAACCGCGGTCTATTGGAAATTTTTCAGGGACTGATCCGTCTTTATCTACAAAATACAATTCAGGGTCGCGGCTGATAAAATTTTCATATAAGGAACGAATAACAATTTTCTTTCCGTCCGGAGTCCATCCGATTGTTTGATTACCACCGCCGGGTGAATATGTTATTCGGGTTATGTCTCCGCCTTTGGTTGGGATTGTATAAATATTGTTTGTCCCTTCATAGTTTGAAGTAAAAGCGATAGTTTTACCGTCAGGAGAAAATTTAGGAGCGGTTTCAATCCCTTTAAGAGAAGTAAGCTTTTCTGCTTTTCCCCCTTTTGCGTTTATAATCCACAAATCAGTATCGTAAGAAAAAACAATTTTGTCGCCGTGAATTGAAGGATACTTCATAAAACGGCTTTCCTTAGTTTGTGCAATTACCGGCAAAGAGATAATTACAACCAGAATAAGTAACACTATTTTTTTCATAATATGCTCTTCTTTTATTAGTAAATAAAGTGAAGGAAAATAAATAAAAAATTATTATAATAAAAGATAATTAGGATAAATGGTACCGGTATTTTGCACCCAAAAATTAGTACGTGCGTTTTTTCATATCCATATTGAGTTTAATACAATTTTGTTTTTATTGGTATATTACGATATTAAAAATTTAGGAAATTGAAATGAATTTTAAAGTATATGAAGTCGGAAATAAGAATAATCAATCTATTATATTTATACACGGGTTCCCGTTAAGTCATAAAATGTGGGAAAGCGTAATTGAAGAGCTGCAAAAAGATTTTTATTGTTTATCTTATGATATAAGAGGTTTAGGTGACACATACACTGGAGACGGTCAGTTTACTTTTGAAGATTTGTCCGATGATGTATTTGAAATTATCAGGGAATATAATTTAACAAAGCCTGTAATATGCGGTCTATCAATGGGCGGCTATATAACCTACCGTTGTTTAGAAAGAAACCAGAAACTATTTAAAGCGGCAATCTTATGCGGCTCAAAGCCTGAAGCCGACGGAAATGAAGGCAAGCTTAAAAGAGCAGCTTTTATTAAAATGATTAATAACAAAGGGCTGTCGGCTTTTGCCGGTATGTTTATTCCTACCACGTTTTCTGAAAAATATGCGGTTGACCGGGCGGACGAATTAAAAAATATTATTGAAGAATCCTCATCTTATAGTGCAGTTGGTGTAAAGGGCTGCTGTTTAGCCATGGCATGCAGAACTGATACAGCACAGTTCCTTGAAAAAATAAATATCCCTGCATTATTTTTAAGCAGTGAATATGATACACTTACAACCCCGGCACAATTAAAGAATGTTGCTGATAGAGTAAAGAATTCTCGTTTTGACATAATTCCAAGTGCAGGACATATTTTTCCGGTAGAAAATCCGGCTGCCGCTATAGAGCGTATTTCAAAGTTTGTAAAGCATCTATAAAGTATCAGAATAGCTATTTTTTAGCTTTTGTGTTACATGTCAATTAAAAAAGTTGACAATAACCAAAAGGTTTGTTATTTAATATGCAATGGAAAATTGAAGTTTTAATGCTAATCAAATAAAACCAAAATAAGACAGAAATAAATGAAAGGACATTATTAATGGAATATTTTGAACTGCATCCCGAAAGTCCTCAAATTCGTTTTATTAATAAAGCTGTTGAAGTGCTTAAAGAAGGGGGTGTTATTATTTATCCAACCGATACACTGTATGGAATCGGCTGTGATATTTTTAATAAAGATGCTCTGGAAAGGATTTTTTACATTAAAAATGACGGTATATCAAAACTATTTAGTTTTGTCTGCTCTGATTTAAAAGACATTTCTAAATATGCAAAAGTATCAGATAATGCTTATAAAATAATGAAAAAGTTACTCCCCGGCCCTTATACTTTTATTTTACCTGCTTCCAAACTTGTCCCTAAAACATTATGGACTAAACGGCAGACCGTTGGTATAAGGATACCAAATCATCAGGTAACTTTAGATTTAGTAAAAGAATTGGGTAATCCAATCATAAGTACAAGTACAACCAACAGAAAAGGAGAAGTAATTTTAAACCCTGACGACATCAGAAATATATTTGCCAACAGTGTTGATTTAATGTTGGGTTCCGGTAACTTATTAAGCAAACCATCGTCTATTGTTGATTTGAGTAATGAAGTCCCAGAAATAATAAGAGAAGGAGCCGGAGACGTAAATATATTTAGATAATAAATTTTTAAAAAATATTGCAGCCCCTCATTTTATGGATAATGGTTTTATATCCATTAATTTGAGGGGCTTTTTATTCTGAAGTATTTTTTTTACCCGTACTCTCTCACTAAATAATTTCTTATTATTACTTATCTTTATTCTAATATTTCAAATTGATTTATGACTTATATATTTCGGGCACTATTTATTTTATTAACAATATTTCTTGTGGAATTTTACTTTATTAAAAAATTCAACAAGTCATTTTACTTTTTAAGAACAAAAGTACATTCAAAAGTTTTAAAAATTATTAAGCTTGTCTTCTTTTTCTTCCTAAACGGTTTCCCTGCGTATCTGCTTATAAGAGCAATATTTTCCACTTTTATGGATATTTATGTATTTGATGTTCCCGAAAACATTTTATTTGATATCTTTATTCAATTTCCGTTTTGGTTAATTGTAATTGTTATTTTACAGACTTCAATAATATTTGTTTTCTGGGATCTAATTAAATGGGCTCTGCATATTATCAATAAAAAGTGGAGGGCATTTTTACTAAAATATGAATCCCGCTTTTATTTTGCAGTAATTCTTACTTTCCTTGTTTATGTACCGGCAAGAGTATTATATGACTATGTAAAAATAGACACCAGAACCATTGAAATTAAAAAAACTGACCTGCCTGACGCACTAAACGGTTTTACCATCACTTTAATTTCTGATGTACAGGCTGACAGATACAACAATACCTGGAGATTAAGAAAGTATATAAATCTTGTTAATAAAACAAATCCGGATTTGGTTCTTGTAGGCGGTGACGTCATTACATTCGGGCCAAAGTATATAAATCTGGCTGCCGAAAGCATAGCCAAAATAAAATCAAAATATGGAGTTTATTCTTGCGTCGGTGATCATGATAATTGGGCATATCATGAGGATGTGGACAGGTCTCTTAAAGAAGTAACTGAAACATTAGAAAAAAATAAAATTAAAATGTTAAGTGATTCTCTTATAATTTTCAACATTCATGATGCCAAACTGGCAGTAGCTTTTATTACAAATACTTACGTAGAAGTAGTTGACCGCAAAACACTCGGAAGTGTCTTAGATAAAGGAAAAAATGCTGATTATAAAATTCTTTTGGCTCACCAGCCAAGAAATTATATATTATCACAAGCAATTGCAAAGAATTACGACTTATATTTATGCGGACATACGCACGGTGGACAGTTAACTTTTTTCTTTCCTTTTGTAAACCTTTCGCCAACTTTAGTAGAAACAAAATATGTTAAAGGTGATTACCGGTTCGGCAATTTGCTTTTTGTAATATCAAAAGGCTTGGGTATGTCGCTTGCGCCGGTACGTTATAACTCCACTCCGGAAATCATAGTAATCAAATTACAAAAGGCCGCACAATAAACCTGCTGCATTCCAATTGTATTGTTCTGTTCCAAGTCAGTGACATCATTTTACATTCGTTTACGTGGAAATGACACCTGTTACATTTTAGTAATGTAATTTTACTCTGTAAGTTTATTCAATTAACAATAAAAATAACGGAGTATAAAATGAAACGTTTAGCTTATTACACAGTTTGCTTAATAACAGTATTAGCATTAGCAACAACAGTTAACGCAAAAGATAACAGTAAAGTTAAAAATCTAAAAGCCGGAATTACTTCCAATAACGAGGGACTGAAGAAAAGCTCAATTTATATGGCCGGCAAATATAAAATTAGTGAAGCAACAAGTGAATTAACTTCTGAACTTAAAAGTACCGATAATAATAATGTAAAAATCCTTATTGCTTTGTCTTTACTGAGAATAAATGAAAGCAGCTCTATGAATGAAGTAAGAACAGCAGCCTTAAATGAAAATGATATAAAAACTAAAAGAATGTTGACTGCTATTTATAATGAGTACGTTACAGGAACAGGAAACATGACAGCAAGTATAAATTATTAAATGGTGACAATTTTTTACAATTGTTTACAAAACTGTGATAATCGCTTAGTAAAAAATTAGTATATTAATAAAATTTACGCAAATGAAAAACATATATTCTATATTATCCCTTTTACTGATAGCTTTCACTGCCGGAATATATGGACAGGAATTCAAGGCCGTCATGCGGCTCGAAGGACTATGGAAATTTTCACTTGGCGATAATATGAAGTACGCTACTCAAAGCTATAACGATAAAAATTGGGATCAAATTAAAGTCCCGTCAGCTTGGGAAGACCAGGGCTATAATGGATATGACGGTTATGCCTGGTACAGAAAACACTTCAAATATTACGGGGACTCAAAAGGAAGAAGTCTGTATCTTCTATATACATTATACGCTGTCTGGTAAAAAGGAGGGAAAGAACCTGAATACCCTATTAATTTCCCATTA
>JAUZPC010000116.1 GCA_030706105.1 Bacteroidota bacterium
AGATAATGTACAATTTGAAAAAGCGCTTAAGGAAAGTGGGTTTTCACTTGTTGAGTACCAGAATATAAAAAATATTTTAATTCAGGCATTAATGGATTCAAAAGATTTGAATAACTTAAGGACGGATAGCAAAAAGCCTTCTAACCAGGCGGAACTAAAAGCTTATGAAGAAGAGCAAAAGATGTTAAACATCCGCAAAATGAATGCTTATCTTTATAATAACCATGCCGAGGAACTAAATCCCATATTTAAAGAGTTCAGTCTGATAACTGAATAGCATTTATTGATAAATACTTAGTTTTGCTTTATGTCAGTCTTTTTTGTTTGCAATTTTTTTCCGAAGTGCTAACGTGTTTCTTTCCCAGAAAACCCCATCTTCATACCCCTGAATAGTTTTATCTTTAGCTGCTATTTCGAGACGTTTTTCAGCCAAACAGCAATATATAGGGTTTAGCTCAACTCCTATATAATTTCTATTTAGTTTTTTAGCTACAACGGAAGTTGTACCTGAACCTAAGAACGGATCAAAAATAACATCGCCTTCATTAGAACTGGCCAAAATAATTTTAGCAAGAAGTTTTTCCGGTTTCTGAGTTGGATGGTCGGTATTTTCAGGCATCGACCAATAAGGTATAGTAAGATCAGTCCATATATTGGAGGGGTGTGTTAAACGGAAATTACCGTCTTCTGTTTCTTCCCAGTCTTTAGGCTTACCATCCAATTTATAGGGAGCCAATACTTTTCGTTTTTCTTTCACCCTGTCAACATAGAAATTATAATTTTTGGACATAGAGCAAAACCAAATGTCCTCAGTTGAATTTTTCCAATTTTCTTTTGCTCCCCTACCCTTTTCTCTCTGCCATGTTATTCTGTTAAGTACATTAAAATATTTTTTTGCGACAAGGTGAATAGATGTGGAAGAATGATAATCACCGCAGATATATATTGAAGAAGTTTCTTTTAATAAAGGGATAATTTTACAAAGCCACGAATCAATATATTCACAATACTCATCAATGGAAGTCTTGCCGAATTTGCTGCCGTTAAAATTTTTTGAAAGATTATAAGGCGGATCAACAAAAAGCAAATCGATTGATTGCTCAGGCAAATACTCAAGGGCATCAAATAAATCCTGGTTGATAGTTTTATTAATTACTTCCTTAAGTTTAACCTTTTTAGACAGTTTTATAAATCTATCTTCATAACGATTTTGTTCCTGAGGGCTAATATCAAGTGTTCTGTTATACGGAGCTTTTTGCTTTACCATTATTGAAATTTTCTACGGATTTTGATACTTTTTTTAAGTACAAATATAATGCATTTTTAATTAGTAAAATATAACAAGAAAATTCTTGCTCAATTTGTCTCATAATTAAAAATTACTAATTATTTTTCGATAATAAACCGACAAGTATAACTATATGTCAAAGAATTATATAAAAACGAATTATCATAATATCCAAAGATAAGACTAAGTATGAACATAGCTGAATATTTAACTAACATACGAATATTAGAAGCCGAAAAAGAATCTGTGCTTTATGAATTTCAAAAAAGAAATATCACCAGGTTAAATATGTCTGTTCGCTTTATACTTCCTTTATTCTTGATATTAATTTTCTTTTTTTTGCTTGATCTCAATAAAGGCAGTGCAATAGAACAAAAATGGAGGATTGGGATAATTTTATCCCACTCTACTTTGTTTTTTGTTCTTCTTTGTATGCTGATATCGTCTTACTATTTATGTAAAAAAGATGAGTATACAAAGAATATTTCATTTTTTACAACTCACTTTACATATTTTTTCCCCCTTCTTATGGGAGGAGTACTTGCCACAATTGACCAGTTAGTAACAACTGCTATCAATCCTTTTATGATTACGTGCCTGGTGATGCCGTTATTTCTAATTATCCGCCCGCTTTATTCTCTATTCTGGTATACCTTAGCCATAATTATTTTTTTAATAATTGAGCCGATAACACAATCTAATCCGAATATTCTACTCTCTAATACAGCTAATGGAATTTCTGCGGCTACAATGGGTTATGCATTGTCTTTGATTCTATGGCAAATCAATTTAAAGAAATTTAGGCAGGAACTAATAATAAATAAGCAAAATGAAGTTCTGGAAAAGCAAAATGCAAAGCTAATTCTTAATACCAAAGAACTGAATCATGCAATTCAGACGAAAGATAAATTTTTTTCAATTATTTCCCATGACTTAAAAAGTCCATTCCAGGGATTCATAGGATTAACTCAAATGATGGCTGAAGGCAATATAGATATTTCAAAAGCTGAATTAATGGAGTTTAGTAAGTCGCTGCATGATTCCGCTTCTACAGTTTATAAGCTATTGGAAAATTTACTTGAATGGGCTCAGATGCAAAAAGGTGAAATAAGTTTTGCTCCGCATAGTTTCTTATTATCAGAAGCGGTTGAGCAAATTATCAACACTTTTAAGCAAAGAGCTGACCAAAAGGGAATCACAATTCTAAATGATTTTCCTTCAAACCAATATGTTTTTGGTGATGATAAAATGATAAATGCCGTATTGAGAAATCTTTTATCAAACGCTGTAAAATTTACAAGAAGAAATGGTAATATTATAGTTGGTGCTAAAGAGACAGAAGATAAAATGCTGGAAATTTTTGTTAATGATAACGGAGTTGGACTATCCCCAAAAGATGTAAATAATCTTTTTAAGATTGAGGAAAAAGTTAGTTCGCCTGGCACTGACGGCGAATTAAGTTCCGGTTTAGGTTTATTGCTTTGCAAAGAATTTGTAGAAAAAAATGGTGGAAAAATCCGGGCCGAAAGTCAGCAAGAAACTGGCAGCACTTTTTATTTTACGGTACCGGAAAAACAGCAATAGGCCTTTTTCAGTAATTAGCATTCCTGCCTGAAGGCACCCCAAATCTGGACAATTTATGCAAATCTAAAGTCCACCGAGGGATATTACACCTGACAATTTCAGATTATCAGCGATTCAATATATTTCTTTTTCATTTTATTATTACCATCTTTTTTACGGCGGAGAAATCTTTTTTCCCGTCTGTTGAAGCAGCTTTTAATGAATAGAAATAAATCCCACTTGATAAGCCCGCACAGCTGAAGATATATTCATAGTTACCGGGTTGTTTAAGCCCTTCATTCACTTCACGAACAACCTGGCCGAGAGCATTATAGAACTTTATGTTTACATTGCTTTCTATAGGAACTGCATATTTAATAACAGTTGAAGGATTAAAAGGATTCGGATAGTTCTGGGATAAAGAATATGTTTTGGGCGCTAGGTCGGCATTTATATTTACCTCGCTGGAATAAGAATATTTACTATCATAATCAATCTGCCGGAGGCGGTAGCTAATAGTCCCTGTATAGGATAAATCCGAAAGATTGTCTGCATATTGATAATCCGTTCTTTCTGTTGTTGTCCCCTTGCCGTGCACAAATCCAATCTTTATCCAGTTTTCATTGCCATATTTTCTTTCAACATCAAATCCCCTGTTATTTGTTTCTGTAGCAGTATTCCAATTTAACAGACAACTATTATCTTCATAAGCAGCGGTAAAAGAAGATAGTTCAACAGGAGTAAATATTTCAGAAAGTAGTCTCCTCCAAATACCTGTACCGTAAGTTCCTGCATAAATATAATCACCCTTTATGACAAGGCAGAATACAGGACTACCCCCAAAACCATCGTCTATACGCTGCCAAATTCTTCCTGTATCTGCAGAAAAATAAATGCCATTATAACTTCCAGCAAATATATTGTTTTTATATTTTGTAAAAGTTATGGCAGCAATATTTGCACCTGATTTTTGCCAAGTATTACCGTCATCAGTTGAACGGCATATCCCATCATAATCGGTTACTGCCAAAATAGTATTTCCAATAGCACAAAAAGACGAAACCCGTGAGGCCATTCCCAAGTCATAAATACGATTCCAGCTTATTGAATCAACTCTCGAGCGAAGCGCATAGCCCCAAAATGTTCCGGCGTAAATATGATTATTGTTAATAAATAGTGTTTGGATACAATCAGGAAAAACATTATTGAATACATTACTCCAGCTTTCCCCGTCATTTGTCGAAAGATAAATATACCCCCACTCACGATGTCCATCAGTTTCATACGTGCCTGCAAATATTTTATTTTCTTTAAAAGCAAAACAAGAAATCATAGCACCTTGATTTATTCCATTACTTATATTCACCCATTCAGCCCCGTGATCAGTAGAAAGAAATATTCCGGCAGGGTCGTCTGTATAAGCCCAGGTACCTGTAAATAAATTGTTTCCTTTAACCCCTAACGATAAAGTAAACCTACTGGGTATTCCGTTATTTACTTTTATCCAGTTGAGCCCATTATTTGAAGATGCAATTATCCCATTACCATAAGTAGCAGCATATAAATAATTCCCAAGAGCATCGAGAGTTCGAATTTGAGTTAGAAAAAGTCCATCATTAGCCTGGCTCCAGGTTGTTCCATTATTTGTTGTTTTATATATGCCGAAACCGTCTTCATTAGCAGCATATATTTCACTTCCGTCGGCAATAATTGAACTGACATTCCCCGGTTCTTCGCCAATATAGTTCCAACCCAAGCCATGATTTGAAGAAAGGAGTATGCCGGCCTTTGTTCCTGCATAAATATTATCTCCGGAACTGTAGAAACAATTTACCCCACTGCAAGTTGTGGCCTGAACCCAGCTTGCTCCATTATCGGTTGATAAAAAAATGCCATTGTTGTTTGTTCCGGCAATAATGCCTGTATCGCAAAGTGTAACAGCGGTAACCTCATAATGTAAATTTAATGCAGTCCAGGTTTCGCCCAAATTAGTGGAACGGAACAAACCATTTGAAGTGCCAAGTATAATGAGTGAGTCTAAAACAGAAATAGCTCGAATAGCCCCGATATTAGGAAATCCAATATTAATATGAGTCCATAATTCACCATTGTTACTTGATTTGAATATATCACTTTCATTGATAGCATAAATATTATTTCCATTTGCAGTTAAAGTATTAACATACCCGGATAATCCATTATTCACCAATTGCCAGGGAGTACCATCATTTGCAGTTTTATAAACACCGCCTTTGGTTGCGGCAAATACATTTGAGTTACAGTTACATAAAGAAAAAATTTGCCAGTAATTTAGCCCATTATTCATTTGTACCCATGTTATTCCATTATCTGTTGATAGCAGTACTCCGGAATACATAGAACCGGCAAACAGATAACTACCATTTGCTGTAAGACTTGAAATACTTTCCCAATAAGGACCGTTTAAATGAACCCACTGTGTTAAAGAATTTGAAGGTATTATTAATATATAAATGGTATATAATAAATAATAGTAAAATTTCCTCATAGCATTACCTTTGTCGGTATATTAATGTAACTCACTCAATTATAATAATTTAAAATGATGAAATATTCATAATGTTTGTGTGACTCACAATAATCAGATGGGTGATATGTTTTTTCCGTCAATAGACACACTCTCCCCTACCAGCCGGATTTTGTGACAATGAGACACAATCTTGACTTTTTTGTGAAGATAATGGCGTTTCAATCTTGACTTTTTTGTATAGATTGTATAATTTTACCTGTGAAAATGATAATTGCTTAACAGCAAAGTATTTAAGGAAATAATATGAGCACCGAAGTTTCATCAATAGAAGAACTTACTAATAAAGAGTATAAATACGGTTTTGTAACAGATATCGATTCAGATACATTTGCCAAAGGATTGAATGAAGAAGTTATAAAAGCTCTGTCCAAAAGAAAAAATGAACCTGAATTTATGCTTGAATGGCGTCTGAAAGCCTACAAGCACTGGCTTACTATGGAAGAACCAACCTGGGCTAATATTCACTATAATAAGATTGATTATCAGGATATTATTTACTACTCCGCCCCGAAAAAGAAAAAAGAGTTGAAAAGTCTGGATGAAGTTGATCCTGAATTATTAAATACATTCTCTAAACTCGGCATTTCACTTGATGAACAAAAAAGACTTTCAAACGTTGCTGTTGATGCTGTGTTTGACAGTGTTTCTGTTGCCACTACCTTCAAAGAAAAGATTTCCGAACTTGGAATTATATTTTGTCCATTTTCAGAAGCAGTCATAAATCATCCTGATTTAGTTAAAAAATATTTAGGCACAGTAGTTCCTTCAACTGATAATTTTTTTGCCGCGTTAAATTCCGCTGTTTTCAGTGACGGCTCTTTTGTATATATCCCTAAAGGGGTCCGCTGTCCCATGGAGCTTTCGACTTATTTCAGAATAAACGCAGCCAGTACCGGCCAGTTTGAACGTACTCTTATTATTGCAGATGAAGGCGCATATGTAAGCTACCTTGAGGGTTGTACTGCCCCCCAGAGAGATGAGAATCAACTGCACGCGGCAATTGTTGAGCTTATTGCATTGGATAATGCACAGATTAAATATTCTACAGTACAAAACTGGTATGCAGGTGACAAAGAAGGTAAAGGCGGTATTTATAATTTTGTTACCAAACGAGGTATTTGTAAGGGAATAAATTCCAAAATCTCCTGGACTCAGGTAGAGACCGGTTCTGCCATCACATGGAAATACCCGGGCTGTATTTTGCAGGGTGATAATTCAGTCGGCGAGTTTTATTCTGTAGCCGTTACAAACAACTACCAGCAGGCAGATACCGGAACAAAGATGATACATTTAGGGAAAAATACCCACAGTACAATAGTTTCAAAAGGCATATCAGCAGGTAAAAGCAGCAACAGTTACAGAGGACTTGTAAAGGTAAGCAAAAAAGCCGAAGGAGCCCGCAATTATTCACAGTGCGATTCTTTGTTAATCGGTGATAAATGCGGAGCACATACTTTTCCATATCTGGAAATTAATAATCCTTCTGCTCAGGTAGAACATGAGGCAACTACTTCAAAAATTGGTGAGGATCAGTTATTTTATCTAAACCAGAGAGGTATTGCAACTGAGGACGCTATTAACCTGATTGTTAATGGATATTGCAAAGAAGTATTCAAAGAACTGCCAATGGAATTTGCGGTAGAAGCACAGAAATTACTTTCAGTATCTCTTGAAGGCAGCGTAGGTTAGTCATTATAAATTAAGAACTTATTATTTTTCTTTTAAAGGAATAAAATGTTAGAGATTAAAGATCTATTTGTTAAAGTTGAAGGCAAAGAAATATTAAAAGGAATAAACCTTTCTGTTAAGGCCGGCGAAGTTCATGCTATTATGGGGCCAAATGGTTCCGGTAAAAGTACACTTGCACAGGTGCTGGCAGGTAAACAGGATTATGAAATAACAAGTGGTGAAGTTACCTATTTCGGCAGGAATTTACTTGAACTTTCCCCGGAAGAAAGAGCAAGGGCGGGCATCTTCTTGGCGTTTCAATACCCCATTGAATTGCCCGGTGTAAGCAATACTAACCTTCTGAAAACTGCTTTAAATGAAATACGTAAGTATAATGGATTAGAGGCGTTAGATGCCATGGAGTTCCTTACTCTTATGAAAGAGAAAATGAAAGTTGTTGAGCTTGACCAATCACTGGTCAGCCGTTCTGTTAACGAAGGATTCTCCGGTGGAGAAAAGAAGCGTAATGAAATTTTCCAGATGGCAATGCTTGAACCTAAGTTAGCAATTCTGGATGAAACCGATTCAGGTTTGGATATTGACGCACTCCGTATTGTTGCCGGTGGTGTAAATAAGTTAAAGAATCCTCAGAATGCTACTATAGTTGTTACTCATTATCAGAGGCTTCTGGATTATATCATTCCGGATTTTGTTCACGTACTTTATAACGGTAAAATTGTTAAATCCGGACTTAAAGAACTGGCATTAGAGCTTGAAGAAAAGGGCTATGACTGGATTAAAAACTAGCAGGCAGGAAACACAACCTCACCCTTTTATTCCCTCTCCAAAGGAGAGGGAAAAAGCAATGAGAGTTAGGTTTTGTGTAGGATCAGATTGGATACGCTGGTTGATTTTGGTTAGGTGAATGCACAGGGTTTGAAGGTTATTAGGAACCTCACCCTTTTATTCCCTCTCCTAAGGAGAGGGAAAGAGCAATGAGAGTTAGGTTTTGTGTAGGGTCAGATTTGGTTTGCTGGTTGATTGCAATGAGTTAAAATTATTAGGAACCTCAACCTTTAATTCCCTCTCCAAAGGAGAGGGAAAAAGACAATGAGAGTTTGGTTTTGTGTTGGATCAGATTTGGTTTACTGGTTGATTGCAATGAGTTAAAATTATTAGGAACCTCACCCTTTAATTCCCTCTCCAAAGGAGAGGGAAAAA
>JAUZPC010000117.1 GCA_030706105.1 Bacteroidota bacterium
TAATAGCATTAAAGAATTTCATTTTGTTCCTCAAAATTTACTAATTTACAAAGTTAAAAATAATTTAGAATAATATTTCATCAAAATATAATGCCCAGTTCGTCACTGCTGAATATCTCTACAACTAAAAGTGACAACTCACGTCTAAAATTATTTTTTAAATATTCGTGCTGGATATAACATCTCTAACCAGTTATATATTATATATTTAATTAACAATAGATTAAAAATTTCATAAATAGTCCAGAGGAAACCAAGTGCAGCCTATGGAAGTTTTGGCGGCAATTTTGCCTAATAAAAATACTGTGATGGATGATATTATTACTGACAAGAATACAAAAACTGATTTATCGGAACGTATAATTAAAAATATTGACATTCTTGAACCCAGACTTTTTAACAGGTATCCAGACCTATTAATAATTGTTGATCAGAATGCAATTATTGAAAGGGTATTTTCCAATTTCCCGAAGGATTTCTTTAATACAGGAGCACCGGAGACTGGTAAACCTCTTTTAAATTATTTAATTATTGAAGAAAAAGCTCAGTTTAAAAAGGCATTGCGGAAAGCGGTTAAAACAAAAAAAGTAGAAAAAATTATTCTAAACTCAACAATAAATGGGGTAAAAAAAATATATGATGCCAGACTTATGCCCTCTGATGAAGGACTGGTCTTTATAATTATTAGTGAAGTTACTAAATCTAAAATTGCAGAAGAAGCCTTAAAGCTATCGGAGCTTAGGTTCAGATCAATTTGGGAAAACTCAATTGATGGAATGTGCATGGTGGATTTAAACGGAATTATCACCGGTATAAACAAAAGCTTTTCCACTTTGTTTGAAATTGAATCGAAAGATATAGTAGGAAAAGATTTTTCCAAAATGCCATTTAGTTTTCAAGATTATAGTATGAAGGAATTCCTAACTTCATTACAACATAATCCATCTGGAAGGGCGGCTCCGACTTTCCATGAAATCAAAGCTGTAACAAAATCGGGTAAATCTCTTTATCTGGAAATGTTTAATATAGTAATTGATTCTTTGGAAGAAGAAATATACGAAGGAGACATATTAAATCTTTGTATTATCAGGGATATTAGTGAAAGAAAGGTTGCCGAGGAAGTCTTAAGAGAAAGTGAGAAGCATTATAGAACATTAGTTGAAACTTCACCTGATGCAATAATTTTAATGGATAGTAGAGGCGTAATTGTTAATTGCAATAGGCAGGTTTATGAACTTTTTTCAAACGCGGATACTAAGAGCATTGTGGGCTCAAATATCATTAAATTTGTTGCTGATGCTGATAAGGCAAGGGTCAGGGAAAGTATAAAAGATATTCTTACCCTAAGAAAATTACGAAATGTTGAATTCAATATAATTGCGTCTCCGGATAAGATCACTCCTGTGGAAATAAATGCTTCGTTAATTGAAAGCGGTGTTGGGGCTTCCATCGGCATTATTGCTGTTGTCAGGGATATATCTGCTTGGAAAGCCGCTCAGTCAGCACTGGTTAGATCAGAAATGCAGTTTAGGTCTGTATGGGAGCATTCTCATGATGGTATGCGTTTAACGGATGAAAACGGGAGAATAATTGCTGTAAACCCTGCTTATGCATCAATGGTCGGCATACCCGGCGAAAAACTTATTGGCAGGCTATATTTCGATGTGTATGAGGGTTCTGCTGAGAATAATGAGAATATCAGAGTAAATAAATACAAGGAGTGTTTCAGAAACAGAGATTTTAAGAATTTCTTTACGCCTAGGCCAAAATTGAAATCAGGCCAATTACTTGATGTTGATGTGAAGTTCTCTTTTATAGAGCATAATACTGCTAAACCTGTGCTCCTTTCTATTTTTAGAGATATTGCAGAAAGGACTAAAGCTGAAGAAAGCCTAAGGAATTCCGAAAAGCTTGCTGGCATCGGAAAAATGGCTGCCTATATTTCCCATGAAATTAGAACTCCGCTCGCCTCGATAGGGCTAAATCTTGAAATGCTATATCGGGACTTAGTGCTTCCTCCAAAAAAGCAGCGCAACTGGAATATTATACATAGGGAAATTATAAGACTGAATAATATGGTTAAGAATATTCTACTTTTTTCTAAAAACCATAATGACCTGTTGCTTGTGCGTATAAATCTAAGAAATTTAATAAATGCAACTAAGGATCTACTTGGACCTACGTTAAAAGCTAAAAATATTAATATAATAAATCGAATTGTAAATCTCGAATTTATGGCTGATTATCAGAGACTTCAGACTGTAATATTACACCTTATTGAAAACTCTATTGAGTCAATAGGGCAAAACGGGGATATAGAAATTTACAGTGAAGAAGATAACACTCATTATCATATATACTTTAAAGATAACGGAATTGGTATTGAATGTGCGTCCAGAATCTTTGAGCCATTTTATACTACAAAACACTCTGGCACCGGACTCGGACTTTCAATAATTAAAAAAATTATGGAAAGTCACAATGGAAATGTTACACTGGTTAATGCAAAAATGGGAGAAACTATTTTTTGCTTGTCATTCTTAAAACAAGGACAGCTAAATGAAGTTAGGTAAAATATTAATTGTAGATGATGATGAGTCTTTTGGTGAGACTCTTGACCTTTATCTTTCCGATCTGAATTTCAAAACAGTAAGAGCTAATAATGGCATTGATGGCTGCAAAATGCTTGAGAGCGAACGTCCTGATATTGTAATTACTGATCTAAAAATGCCCGGCTGTGACGGCCTGGAAGTTCTAAAAAAAGTAAAGGACTATGACGACAATATTCAGGTTATTCTTATTACTGCCTTTGATGATATGGAAACTACAATTAAAGCAATGCAGATGGGTGCCTATGATTATATCGAAAAATCACTTGACCTTGAAAGAATCAATTCAATTGTAAAAAGGGCGTTTGACAGTAAAAGGCTTAGTGAACGGCTGGTGACTTCTATTAGTGAGGATAGCGGTGATTTCCAATTGGAAAACAGATTGGTCGGACGCACAGCTGCTATGAAAGAAATTTTTAAAAACATAGGTAAAATATCCTCTACAAGGGTGAACGTTTTAATCCATGGAGAAAGTGGCACGGGTAAGGAACTTATTTCTAAAATTATTCATTATACAGGGGTTACAAAAAATCAGCCGTTTGTTGCCGTCAATTGCACGGCTCTTTCAGAATCATTGCTCGAAAGTGAATTGTTCGGACATGTAAAAGGATCTTTTACCGGTGCTATTAAAGATAAAAAAGGGAAGTTTGAACTTGCGGCCGATGGAACTATTTTCCTTGATGAAATATCCGAAATATCGCCTAATCTTCAGGTGAAGCTTTTAAGAATTTTACAGGAGAAAGAATTTGAGAAAGTTGGCGGAGAAATTACAATTCCGATGAGAGCAAGAATTATTGCTGCAAGTAATAGGGATTTACAAACTCTGGTTGATGAAGGAAAATTTCGTGAAGATCTTTTTTACCGGTTAAAGGTATTTACAATTGAAATTCCTCCTTTAAGAGAACGGAAAGAAGACGTTCCTGCATTGGTTGTTCATTTCCTAAAAAAGATAAATAAAGAACTACATAAAAATGTGTGGAAGATTCCTTATGAAGTAATGGAGACTTTGCAAAATTATGAGTGGGTCGGAAATGTAAGAGAGCTTGAAAATACTCTACTTCAGGCAGTAGTACTATCTAAGGGGGACGTATTAGAGAGAGATTATATATTATTAAAGAATAAAACCAATACAAATAAAATAAATAAGGCTACTTTAAGTCTGGCCGAAGTTGAGAAAGAGCATATCCGGCTTGTTCTGGATTTTGTTAAATGGGATAAGCTTGAAGCCAGCAAAATATTAGGAATTGCTAAAACTACTTTGTACAATAAGATAGAAGCATACAATCTTACAAACTCTGAGAGTTAATCCTTAACAGCTCTTTTAATAGGTGCTATTCACTCCTTTTTATACATTTTTTGAACTCAGGTTATAGAAATTGAATTTTATAACCTGTCCGGCGTTTCTAAAATCCCTTTATTTTAATAAAAATCAACATTTTACATTGGCACTCTTGTTGTAAACATACTCCTAAAATATATGAATATGAAAAGTATGATTGAAAATATCCCATTTGTCAATTCTTTGACCAGTCTAATCATTTTCGAAATAGCGGACAAAGAATTTGCGGCTGATCTAAAAGATATAAGTGCAATAATAAATCCGTTTGACTTAGAACAATCATACAAAAGCAGTATAGATAAATTGCCATTCATTAAAATTAACGATCTTATTATTCATTTAGTTGATCTTCAAAAATATCTTGGAACTCATGAAAAAATTTCAGAAAGAATGAGGATAATAAGTTTTGAGAATGATAATAAATCTTTTGGATTGATTGTACATAGGATTAAGGAAATTTTAACAGTTAGCGATGACCTCAAAACCAAGCTGGAGTTCCTTTCCGCAGAAGGAGAGCCCTATTTGCTTGGCAGATTATTTTATGAGGGACGCAGCTTGCTAATCCCAAACTTGCAATTCTTATCAGTAAAAAAATAATGTTGTAAAGATGAAATGCAATTACTTGATAATGAGACACCGAATTATTTACGGAATATAGATTTTGATGAAGCTATTTCTCATAAAGTTCATTCAAGAATATTTGAAATCTTAGGATACTTGGCAATTATAGACAAGAATAAAATTAGTGATGATGACAAAGAATGTTTCTTACGGATAGAACAGCTTTGTAAAATGCTTGTTGATGAAACGCAGCTTATAATTGATTACTACAAAGCGAAAAAAACATCATCAATTTAAATATATTAGAAAAAAATAGTCCAACTTATCCACTCTGCTGTGAGTGAGTTGGCGAAGCATTTTAAAGACAAACAATATAAAGAAGGATAAAACTTATGAAGGTTCCATTTTTAGATTTGAAAACACAATATGATTCAATTAAGAATGAAATTATCCCTGCCATAAATAATGTTCTGGAAAACACTGCATTTGTTTTAGGGAAAGCGGTAACTGATTTTGAAACTAATTTTGCAGCTTTACAGCAAGTTAAATATTGCGTCGCAACCGGATCCGGAACTGATGGAAATCATATGGTCTTATGGTCTCTTGGCATTGGACCGGGGGATGAAGTTATTATCCCGGCTAATACTTTTATTGCTACTGCCTGGGGTGCAACTCTCTGCGGAGCTACACCTGTTTTTGTAGACTGCGAACCTGATAGTTACAATATTGATCCTGAAAAGATAGAAGCCGCTATTACTTCTAAAACAAAGGCAATTGTAGCAGTCCACTTATATGGGCAGCCTGCTGATCTGGATGCAATAAACCAGATAGCCATACGGCATAATTTATTAGTAGTAGAAGATTGTGCACAAGCGCATATGGCGGAATATAAAGGGAAGAGAGTCGGCGGTTTATCAACTCTTGCTTCATTTAGCTTTTATCCAGGGAAAAATCTTGGGGCGTATGGAGAGGGCGGAGCAGTTACAACTAATGACCCTCTACTGGCAAAAAAAGTTTTAATGATTAGAGACCACGGAGCAGTTAATAAGTATCATCACGAAATTTATGGCCACAACTACAGAATGGATGGTATCCAGGGAGCTGTTCTTGGGGTTAAACTAAAATATATAGAAAACTGGACGGCAGCAAGACGGAATAATGCACTCAAATATAGAAATGCACTTGAGGGTATCTCTGACATTATTTTACCGGTTGAAATGAATTATGCCAAACATGTTTACCATTTATTTGTAATTCGTATGGCTGACGGAAAAATTGAAACAAGAGACAGACTTGCTGACTTTTTAAATGATAAAGGAATATCAACAGGTTTGCATTATCCAATTCCATTGCATTTGCAGGAGTGTTTTAAACACTTAGGATATAAAAAAGGCGATTTCCCTGTCTCAGAAAATTTGGGAAGAACAGGGCTGTCTCTGCCAATGTTTGCCGAGCTTACAGATGACCAGATAGCTTATGTGGCTTCATCAATAGCAGGCTTTTTCAATATTATTAAAAGTACAGAGCCAGAGGTCCATGGTATTAGTTCAGGTGTAGGTACTTTTTAGTGATAAGTCTTAATTAGTACAGGTAAATAAAATGACAAAAATAACAAATAAAACAAAAAAAGTATTTTTAATACTCTTATTTGCCTGTACTGGATTATTAATTGCTTTAACTTATCTAAATGATTCTTATTTGTTTTTATTAATTATTCCACCGATGACAGTTATGTATGAAGGCTTAGTGAACGACTATACAAAGCAAAGAGTAAAGAAAAAATTGAATTGGTCCTTAATTTATGCGGATTCTGAGGAATTCGATAAACTTACCAATTCATTTAAAGTGAAAAATTCAAAATACTTTTACATAACTATACCTCATAAATACATGGATATACTTGAAGGAAACTGTGAATCCCTTAATGAATTCCTCAACTACCTGGATAAAAATCGCATAAAAGAAATTATTATATCACATGATAAAATTGATTACAATACTTTTTTTAACCTGCTGGAGGAATTGCGGAAAAGAAAAATTAAAGTTAAAGTGTCATCGGCAAGTTTTAACGTGTTAAATAAAACTGTTGGAAAACCGTTTAGTGCAGGTAAAAAAATTGTAAGTTTAGATAATAACTATAATGTAATGTCGCACATTACAAAAAGAGTTGTGGATTTTATTCTGGCATGTATAGGAGTAATTATATTATCACCATTATTTTTGGTCGTCGGAATAATTATAAAAGCTACATCTTCCGGTCCGATAATTTTCAAGCAAACAAGAATTGGAAAAAACGGGAAACCATTTTCTTTTTATAAATTCCGGTCTATGTATAAACTTGAGGGCGAGGATAGTGAACGTAAGGAAATGATGATTAAATTTATTAAGGAGAGCAAAAATCAATCAGCAGATACTAAGGTAATTAATTTGGCCAGAGTTACGTGGATTGGGAAAATATTAAGAAGAACTTCTTTGGATGAATTGCCCCAATTATTTAATGTAATTAAGGGCGATATGAGCTTAGTAGGGCCAAGACCTTGTATTCCATATGAATTTGAAAACTATGAAATCTGGCATAAGAGAAGAACTGATGTTCTGCCCGGATGCACCGGCCTATGGCAGGTTTCTGGTAGAAGCTTGGTTTCATTTGATGAATCTATTTTACTGGATCTTTGTTATGTGTATACGATGAATTTGTTTATGGATATAAGAATAATACTTAAGACACTGCCAGTCATGTTTTTTTCGAAAGGCGGTAAGTAATGTTAAAAAAGGAGAAGAAAATGCAAGTAGGTATAGTAGGATTAGGATATTGGGGACCAAATTTGGTTCGCAACTTTTTAACTAATAAAGACATTACCAAAGTTATTGGGTGTGATGCCAAAGTTGAAAGACTGCAAAGTATCAGGGATAAATTCCCGGAAGTCGATTTGACTAATAGTTATGATGATCTGCTGAAAAGTAATGTGGATGCTATTGCGATAGCTGTCCCTGTTGACAAGCATTTTGCATTGGCAAAGAAAGCTTTACTTGCCGATAAGCACATTTGGGTTGAAAAGCCTTTTACGGCCAATGCTGAACAGGCAGAAGAACTGATAAAATTAGCAAAAAGTAGAAATTTGAGAATATTTGTTGACCACACTTTTATTTATACAGGTGCTGTAAGAAAAATGAAAGAACTGGTTTCTAACGGCGAAATAGGAGATATTATATATTTCGATTCTGTTAGAATAAATCTTGGACTCTTCCAGCATGATGTTAACGTTATGTGGGATTTGGTTCCGCATGATCTTTCTATTATGAACTTCTTGATGCCTGATAAAAAGATATTAGGCGTAACTGCCAATGGTATAGCAAATTTTTATGATTATGAGAATATCGCTCACTTATCAATTCAATTCGAACACAAAAAGTGTTTTGGACATTTTCACGTAAACTGGACTTCCCCGGTTAAGATTAGAAGAATTATTGTAGGCGGCACTAAAAAAATGATGGTGTTTGACGATATGGAAAATTCTGAAAAACTAAAGGTCTATGATTGCGGAGTTGAAATGGAGAATGCGGAAAGCATTCATAAAGCCCTTGTGCAGTATAGAATTGGTGATATGTATTCTCCTAAGATTGTGCAAACTGAAGCATTGGGGTTGGGTGCTCAGGAATTTATCAATTCCATAAAAGAGAATAGGGATCCCCTGACTAATGGTGTTGATGGACTGAATGTTGTCAGAATTCTGGAAGCTGCTGACTACTCAATTAAACATAATGGGAAATTAGTA
>JAUZPC010000118.1 GCA_030706105.1 Bacteroidota bacterium
AAAAAAAGGCGCCGTAGCGCCTCTTTTCATAGTTTCTATATTTTCATTCTCTTTGGTCCCGCTTCAATTACTTCCTGAGAACAGTCCTTCTTGAATAGTTTAAAGTTTTCATTGAATCTGGCGGCCAAAGCATCGTACTTTTTCCAGTATTCGTCTTTGTTGCCCCAACTGTTTGACGGTTCTAATACATCTTCAGGTACATTTGGACATGATAATGGAACTTCAAATCCAAATAATTTGTCTTTCCTGTATTCAACATTATCCAGAACACCGTCTAAAGCAGCATTTAACAAATTACGGGTATGCCTGATACTGATACGCTTGCCGACTCCAAATCTTCCACCGACCCAGCCGGTATTAACAAGCCAAACATTTACGTTATGTTTTAACATTCTTTGTTTTAGCATTGCTGCATATTCATAAGGATGGCGGACCATAAACGGAGCACCAAAACACGCGCTGAATGTAATCTGAGGCTCAATACCCAATCCAATTTCAGTACCGGCTATTTTTGAAGTGTAACCGCTTATAAAATGGTATTGTGCCTGAGCAGGATTTAATCTTGCTATTGGGGGCATTACGCCGGAAGCATCACATGTTAAGAAAATTACATTTTTAGGATGAGTGTGTACATATCCTTCAGAAACAGTATTTGGAATAAATTCTAATGGATAGGAAGCACGTGTATTTTCTGTAATAATATCATCATCCAAATCAATTCTTCTTGAAGCCGGATCTATCACTACATTTTCCAGAATAGTACCGAATCTTTTTGTGCACGCATAGATTTCCGGTTCACTTTCTTCTGAAAGCTGAATGACCTTTGCGTAACAGCCGCCTTCAAAATTAAATACACCTTCAGAGCTCCATCCATGCTCATCATCACCTATCAATTGTCTGTTTGGATCAGCGGAAAGCGTTGTTTTGCCTGTACCGCTTAAACCAAAGAATAATGCGGCGTCTCCATTTTTGCCAACATTAGCTGAACAATGCATAGGGAGCACATCTCTAAAGGTCAATAAGAAATTAAGGACAGTAAAAACCGATTTCTTAATCTCTCCGCCATAAAGAGAATTAGCAATTATAGCGGTGCGGGCATCAAAGTTTAAAATTATACCCGTTTCAGTACGAGTCCCGTCAATTTTGGGATCTAATTTAAATCCGGGAACAGAGATAACTGTAAACTCAGGACGGAATTTTTTCAATTCGTCTCTATCGGCAGTAGTAATAAACATATTACGGGCAAAAAGACTGTGCCAGGCTTTTTCGGTGATAATTCTTACAGGTAATTTATATTCAGGGTCTGCTCCAGCATAACAATCCTGAACATACAACTCCTCGCCCTGTGCCCAAGCTCCCAACCTGTTCATAACACCGCTGAATTTTTCTAAAGAGAACGGGCGGTTATAAATGCCCCACCAGATTTTATCGTCAGTGGACTCTTCTTTAACAACAAATTTATCAGCAGCAGCGCGAGCTGTATGCTTTCCGGTTTTAACAACCAAAGGTCCCTGATAAGATAATTTACCTTCGTTCCTGAAAATAGCTTCTTCATAAAGTGCTTCATCAGGTAAGTTCCAGTAAATGCGGTCAAGGTAGGTTAGCCCGTGATTATCTAAACCGAAGTCTGCAGCAAATTCTTTTGCTTCCTTGCTTGCAGGAGTATTGAATTCCAGATATTTACTCATACCCAATCCCTCACTAATTTACGGTCGCCAATATAAAGTTCATTTGGTGAATTAGGATCTAATGCCCATTTGATTCTTTCAATACCGTCAGTAATATCTTTAATGGAACCACAATAGCTTATTCGCAGATAACCTTCCATACCAAATTCAGCTCCCGGTACGGTAAGCACCATTACTTTATCAATTAAATATTCTGAAAGTTTTTGTGAGCTCTTATTGTAATAACTAAAATCAGCAAAACAATAAAAGGTACCATCCGGTTTTGTTACTCGTACACCTTCAAATGAATTTAACTGGTCAATCAATACGTTACGATTGTTTTCCAAAGTTACACGCAAACTTTCAACAGAAGACTGAATTCCGTTTAACGCTCCGACGGCGGCTTTCTGCAACAGAACAGAAGGGCCTGAAGTTTGGTGTCCCTGAATGTTGGTCATAGCTTCTATCAGTTTTTTATTTGCTACAGCCCAGCCGATACGGAACCCGGTCATGGCATATTGTTTTGATACTCCATTTATAACTATGATTTTACTTCTTTCAATATCTTTTTTTGTATAATCAAAGCAATTGATAGGTTTTCTGTTATCAAAGATTAGTCTATGGTAAATATCATCCATTATTAAATAAATATCTTTCTTTTCACAGAACTGTACAATATCGGAAATGAATTCTTCGGAGTACATGGCTCCTGAGGGATTGTTCGGGCTGTTTATTATAACAGCTTTGGTATAGGAACCAACACGCATTTCAATATCCTGAATTCGGGGATAAAATGTTCCATCTTCAGGTAAAGCAGCTACGCCAATTGCTCCACATAACTTTGCCATTTCAGGATAACTGACCCAATAGGGTGCTGGATATAATACTTCTTCCTGTGGATTTAAAATAGCCTGTAATGCTACCATAATTGCCTGCTTGGCACCGCCAGAAGCAATTACATTTTCAGGCTTAACATTTCTGTCATAAAATTCTTCAGTATATCTGATTATTGCTTTTTTCAAAGCAGGGATGCCATCGGCGGGAGCATATCTGATTTCGCCGGTATTTAGCTGAGCAGATGCTGCAAGTAATGCATCCATGGGAGCTTTACTTTTAGGTTCTCCTCCTCCTAAATGAATAACCGGATCTCCTTTATCTCGCAGGATAGCCGCTTTTTCATTTAATGCAAGAGTAGGAGAGGTCTTTACTGTACGTGCTATTTGACTTAGACTCATATTTCTCCTAATGATTTTTACCACTGAATGATTGAATCAAATGACCTATGTCTATTTTCATCAATAAACAATTAGTTTTAGTAATTATATAGTTATTTTGAAAATTTCTCTCTGATTGCAGATTGTACGGCAGGCGGAACAAAATCACTAACGTCACTCTGCAAACTTGCCAAATTTCTTACTATAGTTGAGTTTAAATAAGTATATTTTTCGTGTGGAATCAAAAACACAGTCGTAATTTCGGAAGCCAATTTTCTGTTCATCAAAGCCATCTGGAATTCATATTCGAAATCACTTACAGCCCTTAGCCCTCTAATAATAGATACAGCGCCAACTTCCCGGGCAAAGTCAACTACTAATCCGTTAAACGAATCTACATAAACATTTTCATAATCATGTAAGCTCTTTTTTAATAAGTCTAATCTCTCTTCAAGCGTAAAAAGTGGGTGTTTAGTAGGATTAACGGCAACCGTTACAATTATCTCATCAAAAAGGTCTTTAGCTTTTTTAATGATGTCTAAATGTCCGAATGTAACTGGATCAAAAGTACCCGGGTATATCGCTTTTCTAATCATTTTAATATTTAAAATAAAATAATAATTCTTATTATAAATAATAGCTAAATTTATTGAAGTGTCAAAGTTTTTATAAGAAAAAATATTATCTCCTTTGGGAAATATAGAACAGACAAATAAATAAAATTTAATAAATTCTAATTCTTTTGCTAATAATTATAAGTATAGTAGATTTATATTGTAAATTATTTAATCAAAGAAGATATAATACCGTTACAATTAAAACCAATTATTAAGTATTGGAAGGACTTTATTTTTCGATGATAATTTTTCAACTTATTTGAAGCCGCCGGAATAAGAAGTTTTTTATAATATTTCCTTTTTAATATTTATTTTATACATTTATTAACGCAAATATTAAATATAATTAAAACGAAACATTATGAACCTTTCCGAAGTCAGATGGATACAAAGATTTAGCAGTTTCTCAAAAGCCCTAAAACAACTTGGAAAATTTATTGCTAAAAAAGAATTAAATGAATTAGAGAAACAAGGTTTAATAAAATCATTTGAGTACACTTATGAATTAGCTTGGAATACCATAAAAGATTTTTATGAAGACCAGGGTGAAAGTAATGTACAGGGAAGCCGCGATGCAATCCAGTTAGCATTTAAACGTGGATTGATTTCAGATGGAAATTCCTGGATGGATATGTTAAGGGATAGGAATAAAACATCCCATGTGTATGATGAAAAATTAGCTGATGAAATTGCGCAAAATATAATTGAGAACTACTATTGTAAGTTTAATGAACTTTATAATAAACTAAAGTCATTGGTGTAAAAAGTGATTAATATTCAAAAATTTGGACTGGAAATTGATGTTATTGAAAATATCAATAGCATTATAAGTTCATTTAATGAAATAGATGAAGCTGTTTTATTTGGGTCAAGAGTGAAAGGTAGTTTTAAAATAGGCTCTGATATTGATGTCGCCCTTAAAGGTAAAGACCTAAATACTGCAACTTTGAACAAGATATATGATAGACTGGAAGAGCTGTATCTGCCGTATACAATAGATCTTTGTATCTTCGATAATATTGATAATATAGATATGCTCAACAGTATAAATAATACAGGGCAGGTGTTATTTAAGAGACAAAAAAGTTGAAATAAATTGTACCAGGCAAATTTATTTTCTTTTGGCGCAGCGATTTTTTTCGGGCGAATATCTAAAGAGCCATAAAACCCTGTTGTTTTGGCTGGGGTTGTAAATACTTGAAAAGTAAAAAGCCGTTTTATAAGTGATTTTTATAAAACGACTTTTTGTAAAACTAGTATTTCTTACTTAACAAGAGTCATTTTTCCTGCAAGTACTGTATTGTTATATGACAACACATATATATAATTTCCTGAGTTAACTATCTTACCAAAGCTGTCTTTTCCATCCCAGTAAATTTGATATTCGCCAGGAGATTTTACAAGAAGCTTATATTCGCGGATAATTTCCCCAAGAATATTGTAGATTCTTAGGTAAACATAATCATTTACACTTTTAGCAATATTAAACTTAATGGTTGTGCCGGGGTTAAATGGATTAGGATAATTACCTAATAATTTAAAGTCAGCAGGTGTAACCTTATGACTATTTTTTGATGTTTCTTCTTTCACTCCTGAAGGAGGGCCAGTAAGGTTTGTAAATGGAGAAGAAACTCCAAATCTGATGCTCAAGTTAATAATTTGCTGTTTTATAACAAGAGCCTGAGAGGAGTTTGGATCCAAAGAGTAATAATCAATAAGTAATGCTTCAATTTTAAGTTTAGCCCAAACTTTTGTCAGGAATAAATAGCTAGTGTTGTTGGTATCTGCTAATTGAAATTGATATTGATAGTTAACAGGTTGTCCATATCTTTTACCTGATAGTAGTACATTTAGGTTTACTGCTTCATTGTATCGGCCTGTAATCAATAATTGCTCGCCTTTGTAAAGATTTGGCATCTTTGTAGGAACAACTTCATGAGTAACATTCGGTGTAAAAACAGCACTCGTTTGCAGAAGTACAGGATTACGAATTTTGTCGTAAAAAGCAGTAATTTGCGTTTCAAGCTCATTGTTATCAAGGAAATCTGCAAATCCGTTATTACTGTTTGAAATGGCTGAAAGCAGTTGCTTATCAACATCCGCTCCGACTCCAAAACTAAAAATATTTATTGTGGAATCTATCTGCCTGGTCAGAGTATTAATGTGACTAATTAATTCAGCATTATCGGTTATTCCTGCAGTCGGTACACCGTCAGTAAAGAATATTATTAATTTTGCTGTGCTGTCATTGTACCCTGCAAACTGTGGAATAGCAGTATCAAAAGCTCCTGATATACTTGTAGAACCTGTTGCTGCAAGATTATTAATATAAGTCAGAGCTTCAGTCTTGGTTGTATTATTATAAAAAACATGCTGAGGTTTGAATGAAGATATTTCCTCGTTAAAAGAAACTATATTAAACTTATCGCCTTCATTCAAATTATTTATAATATAAGCGGCGGCATTTTTGGCCTGTTCCATTTTATTATCCCACCCCATACTGCCTGAACGGTCAATAATAAGAGTAAATACTTTGTTCATAATTAAAGTAGTTTGAGGATTTGGCTCTACCGTAAGTAAGAAAAAGCCAGGGATAGAAGAATCTGCGACTAGGGAATCGGGGAACATACTACTGATACCGCTTAGTCCAAGTTCAGTCTGGTTTAGCAAGTATTGGATTTTGTAATCCTTATCTGCCGGTTGTTCGCTTAAAATTATATTAACAAAAGCAGTATGAGGACTTTTATTAAAAGTAATAGGAGTATGGTTGTAAACAATTAAAGAATCAATTGTTCTTTGAGAAGTTAAGTTAAATTTTAACTCCTGCTGATTTAACAAATAAGACTGAATTAAGTGATAATCATTAGGGTAACTAAATTCAATTTTACCTTTGTAATATTTAAGAAGTTGTACATAAACAAATTTAAAAATACAAATAGAGTCCTGTCCAAGAGAATTTTCAGGATTAAAATAAAATGGAGTATTACCCAAATAAGTTTTAAGGTTTGCATTTATAGTTCCGGGACCTGGCAGGGTAGTATCAGAGTGACCGGCTGAAAACTGTGCAGTATGCCATTGCCCATTGATATAATAAGAAATCCCAGTTGCGCTGGCTCCTTCAGGTAAAGGGAAAGCAAATTTAAAATTAACTGGCTGTGCAAACGTGTTTTTAAAAGTCTGAGTAGTGGTTATTACCGCAACCTGGTTGTCAATAGTTGCTTCAACTGAGCTTGATTGTAACACTAAATAGGTTCCCGTAGAAGCATTGATTACTCCAACACCATTGGAAAATGATAATGGAAAGTAGAATAAAACTAATAAAAAGCAAAATATTTTTTTCATTAAATACACCTTTGCTGAAATAATTGATTAACTTGTAACAACTTATAGAATATATTACTAAATGTCAATATATGTCAATTAAAAATTGTAATAACTAACGATCTGCTTCCTCCGTAATTCCGGTGCTCGCATAAGTAAATACCTTGCCAAATACCCATATTTAACTTGCCGTTTGTTATTGGGATAGTGAGACTGCTTCCAAGCACAGAGGCTTTTATGTGTGCAGGCATATCATCCGGACCCTCGTCACGATGTTTGTAAAATGAAGCATTTTCAGATACAGTAATATTAAAGTGAGTTTCTAAATCTTTTCTTACATCAGGGTCAGCATTCTCATTTATAGTAAGAGATGCGGAAGTATGTTTAATGAAAATGTTCAGTAAACCAGTGGTAATGTCTTTTATTTCAGGAATTTGAGATAATACCTCGCCGGTTATTAAATTAAAACCTCTTTTCTTAGGCTCTATATGTATTTCTTTTTGAATAATTGGCATTGTTTTCCTAATCTATTTTGCCCCAAGTTCAACTTTAAGTTTTATTTCTTTACCGTCTCTTTTAACAATTACATCTACTATGTCTCCGGGCTTAAATTCACCAAGGGCGTAGGTATAATCATAAATATTGGCAATACTTTTCCCACCAAAACTTATCATAACATCACCTGCTTTAATTCCGCCTTTTTGAGCAGGGGATCCATCGTTGACCCCATTTATCTTATACCCGGAGCTCTGATATGAGAAATCTGGAATAGTACCTAAATATACTTTGAAAGTCCTTGCGCGTCCGCTGTCTTTAACAGGAACATTTATATAATCGGGTTTGTTTTTATTACCGATAATAGAAAGTGCAAGGTCACTTACAAAATCCAATATCTTTACCTCACCGGTAAAATTTATTTTATTAGCAACGTCGCTTGGTCTGTGGTAGTCTGTATGTGTTCCGGTAAAGAAAAATAAAACAGGAATCTGTTTGCCATAGAAGGAGGTCTGATCGCTTGGTCCGTATCCTTCGTCATTAAATGATAATTTAAAATTGTATTTCTTATTTTCTTCGTTCAACAGTTTCTTCCACACAGAGGATGTACCCGTTCCATAGACAATCAAGGAATTTTCATCATTGAGTCTTCCAACCATATCAAGGTTTAACATAGAAATCATTTTTTCTGTCTCAATCGGAGAGTTCTTTACAAAATACTCGCTCCCTAAAAGTCCAAGTTCTTCCCCTGCAAAGCATATAAATATCACACTTCTTTTCAACAGTTTTTTATTTGCAGCAAATTGTTCAGCCAACTCCATAACACCGGCAGTTCCTGATGCATTATCGTCTGCACCATGGTGGATTAGTTT
>JAUZPC010000119.1 GCA_030706105.1 Bacteroidota bacterium
TGTTGCCGGAATAGTTAAACAGACTGAAGGAGCTATCGGTTATGTTGAGTTGGCTTATGCTGAAAAAAATGGACTACCTTATGCTTCAATAAAAAATAAAACTGGTAATTTCGTACTGCCTTCTTTTGAGTCAGTTACTTCAGCAGCTTCCGGTTTTGTTAAGAATATTCCATCTGATATGCGCGTTGAGCTATTAAATGCTGACGGTAAAAATTCTTATCCGATTTCCGCTTTTACTTGGTTGCTGGTTTATAAAAACATGCCTGACAAAAACAAAGCAAAGGCTCTTGTAGATTTCCTAAAATGGTCAATGAAAGACGGTCAAAATTATGCCAAAGGCCTTTATTATGCCCCATTGCCAAAAGAAGTAATTAAATTAAACGAAAAAAAGATTGCTGAAATATCTCTAAAGTAATGCAGATAATAAATCTTATAAAAAGAAAAATATTTAAGCAGCAGGCAGGCATTATCTCCGTGGAAGCGCCTGCTGCTTCCTTTTCAATTAAAAATTTGTTGGGAGGGAAGAATGTAGGGGACTTAGTGTTCCAAAATGTTCTCAGGTTCTTTGCTTCAATTCTACTTTTAATTGTTGTACTTATGGTTATCCAAATGGTTAATCAGTCAATGCCCTCCATAAAGCAATTTGGTTGGAACTTTATTAAGAATAATACTTGGGATCCGGTTAAAGAAGAATACAGTGCCTGGCCTTTTATATTTGGTACTTTATATTCATCTTTGTTAGCACTCCTAATTGCATTACCGCTTAGTTTGGGAGTCTCAATTTTCTTATCTGAATTTGCTCCCAGATGGCTGGAAAAAATTGTTTCCCTTCTTGTTGAACTGCTTGCAGCAGTGCCAAGTATTGTTTATGGACTCTTTGGCATATTTGTACTTGCTCCTTGGTTAAGAACAACTATTGAACCTGCCTTGGGCAATAAATTCGGCTTTTTACCTCTGTTTACGGGGCCTCCATACGGCTTGGGGATGTTCGCAGCCGTTATTATTCTTGTTGTAATGATTTTGCCGATAATTACTTCCATTTCCCGTGATGTAATGAAAGCAATTCCTGTTACGCAACGGGAGGCAGCTTATGCTTTAGGTGCTACTAAATGGGAAGTTGTTAAAATTATTTTGGGTGGGGCAAAGTCCGGAATAGTAGGTGCAACTTTATTGGGTCTTGGCAGAGCCGTTGGAGAGACAATGGCTGTAACAATGGTAATTGGCAACACTCCTCAAATATCATATTCCCTTTTTGAACCGGGGCATACAATGGCAAGCGTTATTGCTAATGAATTTTCTGAAGCCACAAGTACTTTGCATGTCAGCTCTTTAATTGAAATATCGTTACTGCTCTTTATTATAACAGTAATATTAAATGCTGCGGCCAGGTTAATCGTATGGGGAGTGACTAAAAAATATAAGGGCAGAAAATGAATAATTTAATGCATTATAAATGGCGTAAAACTAAAAATATTATAATGGCAAGTTTATGCTTTATTAGTGCCATTGTTGCAATTGTACCATTGTTTATAATCCTTTTTTATACCATTTCTCAGGGCATTTCGTCAATAAATTGGGCATTCTTTACTCAGATGCCAAAACCGGCCGGAGAAACGGGCGGGGGAATGGCTAATGCTTTAGCCGGTACGGGAATTTTAATTCTTATCGCATCATGTTTTGGTCTCCCAATTGGTATTTTCTCCGGCTTGTACTTGTCGGAAAATGAAGGTTCCATCTATGCAAAAAGTATAAAGTTTTTAGTGGAAGTACTAAATGGTGTTCCCTCAATTGTAATTGGTGTATTTGCTTATGTTGTATTTGTTATCCCGATGAAACACTTTAGTGCTATAGCCGGCGGATTTGCTTTGGGAATTTTAATGATGCCTCTAATTACGGGAACCACCTTAGAAATGATTTCCTTAATTCCGCACTCCTATAGAGAAGCTGCTTTGGGTTTAGGAATTCCAAGATGGAAAACAACTCTTTTTGTAATATTTCCCGCTGCATTAAAAGGAATTTTGACCGGTATCTTACTTTCGATAGCAAGAGTTGCCGGTGAAACTGCTCCTTTGCTCTTTACTGCATTGGGCAACCGGTTTTGGTCAACGCAGTTGGATCAGCCAATAGCATCCCTTACTGTATTTATATACGATTATTCAAAAGCTCCTTTTGATGATTGGAATAGACAGGCCTGGGCTGCTGCTTTAGTATTAATAGTTTTAATTATGATTATCAATATTATTTTCAGATTTGTAACCCGTGAAAAATATGCATAACGTTGAATTATTAAATATAACAGAAACTGCCGATAGCAATATCAGCAACAAAAAAGCAGAGAATAAAAAGGAAAAAATTAAAGTTGATAAACTAAATGCGTTTTTCGGGAACGTTAAGGCTTTGAATAATATTTCTTTGAGCTTTTCTGAAAACACCGTTACTGCTATAATAGGTCCCTCAGGTTGTGGTAAATCCACTTTGTTAAGATGCATAAACAGAATGCATGAGGAGGTCTCCGGTACTTATGAAGGTATTATTTCTTTGGATGATGAGAATATTAAAGATAATGACCCGGTTTGGCTAAGACGCAAAATAGGGATGATTTTTCAGAAGCCGAATCCTTTTCCCACTATGTCTATTATGGATAATGTAACTGCTGGTTTAAGGCTTAACGGAATTAGAAACAGAAGTAAGCTAAAAGAAATAGCTGAGCAGAGTTTAAGACAGGCCTTCCTTTGGGATGAAGTTAAAGATATCTTAAAGCAGCCCGGCATTGCTCTTTCCGGCGGACAGCAGCAGCGTTTATGCATTGCAAGAACTTTAGCAGTTAGTCCTGAGGTTATATTAATGGATGAGCCTGCAAGTGCTCTTGATCCTCTTTCTACAAATAAAATAGAAGAACTCATTTTCGAGCTAAAGAAAAGTTACACTGTTATTATTGTTACGCACAACATGCAGCAGGCTGCAAGAGTAAGTGATTATACTGCATTTATGTATTTAGGGGAATTAGTTGAGTATAATAAAACTGCCAATATATTTACCAACCCTTCCAACAAACGGACTGAGGAGTATGTTACCGGCAGATTTGGCTGATATCAATTAACAATGATAGTAATATTCTAATCGAAAAAACTGTTGCTGATAAAATAGTTTTATTGTAATATTTAAAACAATATGAGCCCGTTTTTATGTGGGCTCTTTGCATTTAATAATATCAGGATCAATCTATTTCCTTAAAAATAACTCCAGAGGCATATATGACCTTTTTGCCCAGGCGGCTTCATTGTGCGATGCTTCTTTATCTATAAAAAATGTTACATCTTTTCCGGTTTTGTATCCCATGGAGTCAAGCAATTCAACTGTCTCTTTTATTCCTGGTAACAGCCTTGCGTCTAAATCAATGCCACCGTTATCAACATAGAGCTGAATGTCTTTCTTGGGCCCTCTATAGCTTTTTATATAATTTGTATAATCCAATTCATCAATTTTAAAAGCAGGGGAGAAGCATGCAGCTTTTGAAAATACTTCTGAATGCTGCCATGCAAGCATAAAAGAAATCAATCCCCCCATTGATGAGCCCCAGGTAATTGTATTATTTCTATCCGGTAAAGTGCGGTATGTGCTGTCAATAAACGGTTTTAGTCTTTGAATAATGAAATTCATATATGCTTCCCCTTTTCTTCCATATGAATAATCGGCAAAACGATCTGCGGTGCAATATATACCGACAATTATAACTCCCTTTATCTTATTTGCCCTAATAAGGCTGTCAGCTGTTTCGTCTAACTGCCAGTCAATACCGAATGAAGCAGTACCGGGGTCAAACAGGTTTTGCCCGTCGTGAGCATAAATAACAGGGTATTTTGCATCTTTATCTTTATCGTAGAATGGAGGTAACCAAACGACTACATCTCTCTGTAAGATACTGTCTCCCTGCATTGCCGGATGATATTTTAACATGCCGGTTACTTTACCTCTAAATGAACTGCGTTGTTTTTGTGTACCCCATTTATTTATGGTATAGGTTAAGGCCGTATCTTGGGATAATCTAACAGTAGTATTATTTGGAAGAGAACCGTCGTCATTAAGCGCTTCATTTGCCCAACTGCCTTTTGTGAATTTAAATTGGAGCGTCTCGGGTTTATCAAATTCAAGTAATAGAACAAATGTTGAATCATTTACACGGTTTAATTTTTGTGCCATGCTTTCCTGCCAGCGCCCAAGTTTGATGTCATCACCAATTATAAAAACATTTTCATCCTTTAATACGGAATGTGAGTAGACTTTAACATTAAACTTAACCTGCGGGAAGGTTGTTATTGTTAGTATCAATAGTAACGGTACAATAAATTTATGCATAGTTGTTATATTATTAGTTGGTTGATAAAATTTATTTTTCAAAATGTTGATAATCTTTTGATCTTTTCCAGTTGCCGCCCCACTGCCAGCCGAGTTTTGCAAATTCGTTTTTAATGGTGTTATTTTTTGAAAATACTCCCTGCTTTTCAGGTGTGTATCTGGCATTGTATGGTTCTGTCATTCCGTTCTTTATTTTTGGATTAATAAGTGGGTTTATATCAATTGCTTTGCCGTACGAGTGCTTTGATAAAATTTTAGTTCCTTTAATTTTACGGTAGTTGAAAGCTGACGTATTATTATCCCTCATTGATAAGGAATCAATCCAGTTGTATTTTGAAATCGGAATTACTTTTGCCACAGGAAATTTATTATCTAAAATTTTTTTAAAAATTCTTTTAATATCTTTTTCCAAATCTTTATGAATTAATAATTGACCAGAGTGCAGCTTTCCGTCAAATGAATAATATGCAACTGATACTAATCTTAGAGTATTCAATATATCCTTTGGCGCATTACATCCTTTTAGTGCCTGAGCTAAAGTGTACTTGCAATCCCTGATTGTGTCGTTTCTGATTGCCGGGTCATTTATTCTTATTACAGCATTAACATTTGGCTGAAATAGCAGAATAAAAAATGTGCAAATCGTAAGTAAAGTTGTTTTTAATAGTCTATTCATAAAAAATCATTTTACAAAAATACAAAATAGAGAACAACTAATGAATATGATATTTATCTACTTTTCAATATATTTAAATTTCAATAATTAAACGGAATGCACATGAAAAAAACTTTTTTAATCTTTTCTGCCATGACTTTCTTTTTCACTTTAGTGCTTAATGCACAAGTTGTAGAACTAAAAAGTGGTGTGAAGTATAAGGATGAAGTTAAAGGCGCAGGCGTTGCTGCCGATTCTAATAAATTTGTTACATTTAGCTTAGTTGGATGGTTTGTAAAAGACTCTGTTAATGTTTTTGGTAATTGGGAAAGTGATACTACTAAAGAAAAGTTTATGGATACCAATGCTGAGGGACAGGAAGTTAAAATTACTTTATTAACCGGTGGTCTTAATCCTGCAATTGAAAGCGGAATTATCGGTATGAAGCCCGGTGGAAAAAGACAAATATTTGTTCCATCTGTACTGTTAGCACAGGAGCAAAAAAATAATATGCTTCCTCCAAAAACAGATATTAAATTAGTTGTAGAGCTTAAAGAAGTGAAAGAGGTTAAAATGGTTCAGAAATGGGTTGTTGAAGAAAAATTGTTTAATACTACTCCAACCGGTTTAAAATACGCAATGGTTAAAGTTGGCCAGGGTCCTAAGCCTAAAGCCGGCGATACAGTTGAAGTTCATTATTCAGGATTTTTACTCGATGGCAAAAAGTTTGATAGTTCCGTTGAAAGAGATGATCCAATTAAATTTGTTTTAGGACAGCATCAGGTTATTGCTGGCTGGGATGAAGGTATTGCTTTATTGAATAAAGGTGCTAAAGCTCAGTTTGTTATACCAGCAAGTTTAGCTTATGGTGATAAAGGTGCTGGAAATGTAATACCGCCAAAAGCTATTTTAGTTTTTGATGTTGAGCTTATTAGTATTAACGGAAAATAAAGTAGTTATAAAGTTTATAAAGTTAAATGTCGAAAGCTGATAAAGCTGCTTAACTGCTGCTTTGTTAGCTTTCGATTTTTTTTTTTACATATGTGATTTATTTACAAAGTAACACTCTGGTTCACAAGTTATGTGCTGGGAAAATAGAATAGGGATGGGAAAAAGTGGGTATGATGGAAAAATAATAGAGAATATTTTTCCATTTTCAATTCTCAATTATCCATTATTAATTATCTTATATAATAATTTATCAAATTGACGGCATGGGCATAATAGCTAAGCCCGAATAAATTAAGATGATTCAATACATGATATAGCTTGTAAATATTTTCGCGGCTCTGATACCCGGGCTGTAGAGGGTATTCTTCATTATATGCATAATAAAACTCAGGATTGAATCCGCCAAATAATTTAGTCATAGCTAATTCGGCCTCCCGGCTGCCATAATATACTGCGGGATCTATTAAGCACGGAAGTCCTTCTGAAGTAATTAAAAAGTTCTGTCCCCACAGATCACCATGCAGTAATGAGGGGGTCTCATTATCACCACTAAGAATTTCTTCAATTTTTAATTCCAATTGTGTAAAAGCTTTTCTTAACTCTGATGAAACTAAATTTTTGGATTCGGCCAGTTTATATTGAAATAATAATCTGTTAGTAAAATAAAAATTTGTCCAGTTAACTTCTTTCAGATCTTTTATGGTATTTAGCTGAACGGTAGTGCCGATAAAATTATCTTCATAAAAGCCGAATGTTTCACCTTTAAATTTATGAAGTTGAGCTATTTTTCTTCCAAATGCATTATAGAAATTTTTAATTGGTTGCCCTGTAGGTACAACTTCCTGGATTATGCACTCATTATCACTATGGATAACCGTTGGAATTTTAATTACTCCGGCTTTGGCTAACTCTCTTAAACCATTTGCTTCTTTATTAAACATATCGGCCGGGGCGTTAAGTTTGTACTTAACAAAATAGCACATGTTATTCTCAAGCATTATTTGATATGCATTGCTGATTGAACCGCCAAGTACCGGTTTGGTGTTCATTACGGCCAAATTAAATATGTATTCTATCTTATCTTTTATTATCTGGTTCAATCTCTTTTATTAACCTTTCTATGATTCCTTCGCATGCATCTTCTAAAATTTCAATAACTTTATAAAAATCATGAATAGTGCCGTAATATGGATCGGGAACTAATATCATCTTATGCTTTAAACAATATTCTGAAACAGAGAGTATTTTATTTAAATAAACTCTATTCTGATCAAAATAAGTTATATCATTAAAATTCTGATTATCCATATAAAAGATATAATCAAAATAATCAAAATCAAAGTCGGGATCAAATTTTCTGCTTCTATGTGTTAGGTTGTAACCTCTTTCAGATGCTGCTTTTCGCATCCTTGTATCTGGCATTTCACCAGCGTGATAACCAATAGTTCCGGCAGAATCAACATAGATTTTTCCTTCCAGTCCTTTATCTTGTATATATTTTTTCAAAATACCTTCTGCGGCCGGAGATCTGCATATGTTACCCATGCAGACAAATAACACTTTCCTCAGGTATTTATTATTATTGGTCTTTTCCATTATTGCATTTAGTTATAAGCTTAACCGCAAATTTATAAAAAAAAAGTGACATATAAAATTACTTAACAATAACTATTATAAACAATTATACTTCTGTACTTCAAATCTAACATAATTAAAAAAGGTTTTGGTAAAATATAAATTTATTTAATGAGTTCTTTGAAAACCTCTTTAAATTTTCTTTTACCACATAGTGCTTTTTAAAATTAAACTAAATGTGTAACGTTCCGATAATAGGCATAAAAGATAGATATCATTCCTTGTTTTCCAGCCTCCTTTATCACACTATCTTATTTAATATAAATTGATTAAACCAATGGAGACGTATGCGTAAAGTTATAGTTACTGTGGTATTTATTTTGTTTGTACTTATTGTAAAGACATTTGGCCAGCAAGATGATAAATTGTTAGATATAAAATTTTCAGGATATGTGCACTGGATGGCTGCATATGACAGCAGGCAGATTGTAGCTGTTAGAGAAGGTCACTTTTTCCTGTACCCTAAAAATATTCAAAAAGATGCTTATGGAA
>JAUZPC010000012.1 GCA_030706105.1 Bacteroidota bacterium
CACGGAGGACTAGCTGATTATTATATTGAAGGTATATTACATCTAAGAATATTTAATAATGATTTATCCCTGCCTTACAGTAAAAGCGGGAAAATCAATTTTAGAGAATGAGCATGAGCTATAATCTTATCGATGATTTGAAAAAGGTGCAGGGTATTATAGTAGTATCTGTGGGGCGGGCTAATGACAATAATTTTGTTGTTAATGAATCGACAGTATCCTCCCATCATGCTAAATTTATTATTACTGATAATTCCATAGTACTTGAAGACCTCAACTCATCCAATGGTACTTTTGTTAATGGGAATAGAATACAAAAAACTAATATTCAAATTACGGATACAATATTTTTAGGGAAAAGATTTGAGTTTAAACCGGAGTATCTGAATAAATATATTTCTGTTAATTCGTATGATGGAGATGGGAAGAAAGGGAAATCTGACCTAATAAATAAATCAATTATCACTATTGGCAGAAGCAGTGAGAATGATTTAGTAATTGACAATATTAAAGTATCAAGGTTTCATGCTAGAGTAATAAACCAAAGCGGAAACTGGGTTATTGAAGATCTTAACAGCTCAAACGGTACTTTTGTTAATGGCAAAAAGATAAAGAGAAAACCAATAAATAACTCGGATACAATTCTTATTGGCGGAATTCCTCTAAAACTAAGCCATCTCTTTACGTCTCCCAAGTTAATGAATACTGAGCTTAAGCTATCTGGGAACAATCTTTCATTAATTGTTGATGGCGGGAAAACTATTGTTGATGACGTTAGTGTAACTATATTTCCGGGTGAGTTTGTAGGTTTGATAGGCCCGGCTGGGGCAGGTAAAACTTCATTAATGATGATGCTGAACGGAGTGGTTAAGCCGACATATGGAGATGTACTTATCAATAATCAATCATTATATGCAAACTATGCAGGATTTAAAGGCCAAATTGGTTATGTGCCGCAGGATGATATTATTCATAGGGAATTAAAAGTTAAGGAATCTCTTTTTTATACAGGGAAGTTAAGATTAGAAAATGCATCTGATGAAAGAATAAAATCTCAGGTTGATGATCTTATGAGAAGTCTTAGCATACAAACAGCAGCAGATACTCTAATTGGTTCACCTGAGAAAAAGGGGATCAGCGGTGGGCAAAGAAAACGAGTAAATATGGGGCAGGAACTTTTAACTGAACCATCTATTCTGTTCTTAGATGAACCTACAAGCGGTTTGGATCCCAAGACTGATCTCGACGTTATGCATCTCCTTAAAGGAATAGCTGATAAGGGAAAGATTGTAGTGCTGACTACTCACAATATTACAGAAGAAAACTTTAATATTCTTACTCACATAGTTGTACTTGCAAACAATGGAAAGCTTGCCTTCTTTGGAACAACCAAAGAAGCAATGGCTTACTTTAATGTTGCCAAACCTTATGAAATATTTACAGAATTAAGTAAGCAAGATTCGGACTACTGGAAAAATAAATTTAAAGATAGCCATTTTTACTTGGATTATGTCTTAGATAGAAAGATGTCTTTAACTCATGAGGTTGTCCCGGGGGCAAACGGCTCAAAGAGAAATTTTGGTTTTGCACAGTATCTTACATTATTAAAAAGGTATGCAAAAGTTAAATTGCGGGACAAAATGAGTACGGCGATTTTACTTTTACAGGCTCCGATTATTGCTTTGCTAATTGCTTTATTTTTTAAAGGTGATGAAAACAGACACGCAGCTATTTTCATATTAACTATATCGGCTATATGGTTCGGATGTTCCAATGCGGCCCGTGAGATTGTTAATGAACAATCTATTTATAAGCGTGAAAGAATGGTTAACTTAAAAATACCTTCATATATTCTTTCAAAAGTTACCATTCTGGCATTACTGTGTGTTATACAGTGTCTGATCCTTTCATGCATAGCAATACCATCTCATAATTTGGCAGGTTCATTCTTTAGTGTATTTTGTAACCTGTTAACTACAACTATTGCTTCTCTTATGCTTGGATTATTTGTATCATCAATATCTAAGACAAGTGAAGCGGCAATGAGCATCCTCCCAATTGTACTTATTCCTCAAATAATTGCAGCAGGGTTTGTAATTACATTTAACAAGTTAGGAGATTTCCTTCAAATAATTGCCGGGTTTACTATTAGCAGGTGGGCTTTTGAAGCTGCTGAACTACATCAGAATGATGCTTTCTTTATTACTAACATGCTTGGTTTTAATTTAAATAATGTAACTACAGATTATATTATGCTTGCTTTATTTGCTCTGGTGTTTTTTGCACTTACTGCTTTTGTACTAAAAAGTAAGGACATTAAATAAAACGAAATTATAAATAAAAAATAAAAAAAATATATTATGCGAATTCTAATTTCTGTTATACTATTGGCCTGCTCTTTATTAAGGGCTGGAATCGATTATAATTATTCCTCTGTTAAACCGGATACCCTAAAGAATGATTCCTTAAAAAGAGAGATATCCCTAAAGGGAAAAAGCAAACAACTCTCAGATTCTTTAGATATTGTAATTCAAAATGAATTTAACATTGAAATTCAGACTAAAAATTTACCGAATCCTAATAAAGTGGTAGTAATTATACCAAAAGACCATTCTAAGAAAAATTATCCTTTAATCTTTATGCTTCATGGATGGTCAGGAGATCAGAATCAATGGAAGACTACTGCGGATTTACATTATTATGCCGACAAATATAATTTCATAATAGTTTGTCCTGATGGACTTTATGATAGCTGGTATGTTGATAATCCGATGTCGCATAATATCAATTATGAAAAATACTTCTTTGAAGATCTGTTTATTACAATTAAAAAGAATTATAAAATTGATACTCACAATATTTTTATCACAGGTCTTAGCATGGGTGGTTTCGGGTCTATGACTTTCTTCTTAAATCACCCGAAGTTTTTTAGGGCTGCGGCAAGTACAAGTGGAATTCTAGATATTACAAAGTTTAAGGGGAAGTGGGGAATGGATAAAGTATTTACTGAAGAAAATTACATTAAATATTCTCCGATTAACAATTTGCAAAAAATAAAGGGTTTGAATAAAAAAATATTAGTTGACTGCGGTGAACAGGATTTTGCATTTAAAGTAAATCAAGAGTTTTACAAAAAATGCAAAGAGTTAAAAATACCTATCCTTTTTTATTCGGGAGAAGGAAATCATAGTCATACTTATTGGAAAAAATCTGTAGAAAGACATTTCGATTTCTTTAATAAAATGACGGATAAGTAAGACAGCTAAACCAGCATCAATACTAATTAAAAGGGTTCCTTTTACCCTCTGTAAATATTTGTTTTTCAGAAGTCTTGTAAAATTTTTTCACAATTTTATTATATACTACAGAGGCAAGTAGTTCTCCACCAGCATTTGTAAAATGGATGCCATCGTCATGTCTGATTATTATCATTCTTTTCTTATATAGCATGGTGTGCTGATATCTGCCGGAAGCATCCCCTAAAACATGTTTTGATTCAACCCATTCAGCATGAGGAAATTTGGCTACTTCTTTTTTAGAAATTGAGCTTATGAGCCCTTCAATTTCTTGCATCTTTTCGGATCGCATAGGAGGCAGGTTTACCCAATAAACATATTTTACATTATTTAATAAGAGTTTTAAAAAGTTGTTTACTCTTTTGCCGTATTCATTACGCCATTTGGAAGTATTATATTGAAAAACTACACCTTCCTGTTCAAAACTCTGCCCATCGTTTGTCCCCATCATTACTATAGCCACATCATAATGTTCGGTAGTAAAAATGTTTTCCATTTGATTAAACCAATTATAAAAGTCTAATCGACTTAGACCGGATAATACTTTAGAATATCTCTTAGCAATTGCCATAGAGTCCCTGTCTAAATAATTTTCCATGGATACACCAAATCCCCAGCCCATCATTGAGTCACCAATTAAAATAGCTTTTAGCTTATTCTTTTTACTGTAGACTTTTACATTACATGAACTGAGAGCTTTTACTTTTGCAGAGTCAATTTTTATTTCATATGCAATGTTATCATTTAACAGGTTGATAGTATAGCCGGGATCAGTTTTAAGACCTGAAATATGTTTATAAAGAGTATCAAAGTTATCTTTCGGTACTGTAACTTTTAATGAATTGTTAAATGTGTAGACAGGTCTCATTATTCCAAGCAGACTCCTTCTCGGTTCCCCAACATTTAATGCATGTGCCCACTTTAACAATCCTTTTGAATCAAAAAGGATTATAACTGCAATCATGGTTAGAATCAGGATGAATATCTCAACTATTTTATAAGTTCTTAAGGGTTTCCAGCTATTCATAATTTTAAAATTTAAAATAGATAAAAGGTGCTACGCCATCCGGGCTCATTGCACTTACTATGATAAGAATTAATCCAAATGCAATACCTTGAAAAACCAAAGGAATTTTTACAAAGAATTCTTCTAACTTCTCCGGTAATTTTTCCGGGATAAAATTAATAATAAAACCTAAAATCATTAGGGAATATACAAACAAATTTGAATAATGAAGTGAAAATCTGCATTGTCCAATAATAGAGAAAGTATTCCAAAGGATGTCAAAGTTATCAGATTTAAATAGAAGCCACCCTATGCAAACAAAGTTAAAAGTAAAGAAGACTCCTAAAGCTTTTTTCCACCAGACATTAAAATTCTTTTTTTCAATTTTCAGGACAAATCTTTCTATGGCTAATCCCACGCCATGCCATAATCCCCAAAGCATAAATGTATAGCCGGCACCATGCCATACTCCACAAAGAAAAAATGTAAGTATTATAGCCGCAATATTTCCAAATTTTTTCCAGTCTCTTAACTTAAACTGTAAAGGATAGAAGAGATAGTTCATTAACCAGGAAGACAGAGAAATGTGCCACTTCTTCCAAAATTCCTGGATAGTATAGGCAGAATAAGGTCGATTGAAATTTCTTGGATATAAATAACCCAGCAATGCAGCAAAACCAAGAGCCATATCACTATAGGCACTAAAGTCACAGTAAATTTGAATAGCATAACCATAAGTAGCCAGAATCATATCCAGGGAGCTATAATTGTAAGGATTGTTAAACATTGGATCAACTAATTCGGTTCCAATATAATTAGCAATAATCATTTTCTTTATTAATCCGGAAATAATCAAACCGAAAGCTCTGCTTGCATGAATGTTATTTTTATCAGGCTGATGAATTATCGTATTAAAGAAATTTTCAGCTTTGATAATTGGCCCTGAAAGCAACTGGGGAAAAAATCCGATATAAAACAGAACATTTATTACATTTTGTGCTTCAACTTCTTCTCTGTAAATATCAATTAAATAGGAGATTGCCTGAAATGTATAGAAAGAAATTCCAATTGGGATAAATATATTAAGGATATTTAACTTAACATTAAGCCCAAGAAATGCAAGAATGTTCGAAGTTGACAAAATAAAAAAATCACAGTATTTGAAGAATCCAAGGTAAAGTAGATTAAACACAATACCTAATGTAATTCTTAATTTTCTATTATTTTCATCTTTAGAAAACGAAATATACTTACCAAGAGCAAAGTTGACCAGTGAACTGGATACAAGCAGGACAAGAAAACGCCAATCCCATAGTACGTAAAAGACATAACTTGCCATAATAAGTATAACTTTACGAGTATTAGGATATTTAAAAACTGCCCAGCTAATTGTAAAAACAATTATAAAGAAGAAAGCAAAACCATGAGTAGGAAAAAGCAAAATTGTAGCCTGTTAAAAATTAGCAAATAGAAAGAGGGAACTTAGTTCCCTCAAGCCTAAAATTCTTTGTATTTGTCTTTTTTAAGACCGCAAACTGGACATTCATCCGGAGCATCACCAATAATAGTATGACCACATACAGGGCATACATGGACTTTTGCTTCAGGGATGTCTTTTTTCTCACTAACAGAGGCTTTAGCAGAGTTATACATTCCTTCATGAATTTTTTCAGCTTCAACAGCGTAATGTATTGATTTAGCAGCAGCTTTTTCTTCCTGCAAATTTGCAACAGCGTCAAATGCAGGATACATTTCCTCTACTTCGTAGTTCTCACCGCCGGCAGCAGCCGTTAAATTTTCTTCAGTACTGTTAATGCCACCCAAAACACGGAAATGGTTGGTTGCATGGACTTTCTCAGCATATGCAATTGCTCTAAAAAGGCGAGCTGTTTCAGGAAATCCTTCACGTTCTGCCTTTTCAGCAAAAATTGAATATTTCATATAAGCTTGACTCTCACCAGCAAATGCAGCTTCAAGATTAGCTTTTGTCATTTTTTTCATTATTAATTCCTATGGAATAGTTTTAAATCTAATGTTTAAAAATAAGCTTTTAATTCAATTACTGCAAGATTCTATAAAATCATTTTATAATTAAAAATGTGGCGAAAAGACGGATAAAAAGGGAAGTGTCGTTTTAATAACGTTTGTAATATATGCACAAAAATTATATTGTTGGAAAAATAGGAAATGGGCATTTACGCCCATTTCCTTACACAAAAGCATATGTATTTAATAATGAAGAAATTATTCGTCATTAAAAGTGTTTTTAATTTCAACATCTTCACCGCCATATTCTTTGCATATTCTAATAGCTTCTGACTTGGCGTCTGAAAGATATTTGTAACCTAAAGCGGCCCCTATAATCCTGCTATCATTAGCATCTGTACCAATAGCGATAGCTCCATACCCTTTATTTGAAGTAGAGGTGACTAAAGATGGATTAGTGCCTCCGTAATCTTTGCATGCGTCATATGCAGCATCTTTAGCTTCTCTTACAGTACTATAACCATAAGCAAAGCCAAATGCTCCCGTTTCCGTGCAAAAATAGACTGCACTTTGTGCTTTTATTTGACATGAACTAACAATGAATAATACTACGAATATGAATAAAGTAAAAAAAAGTTTTTTAGATATCATATCTACCTCTAATTTATTGTAAAGATTTGGAATACGGTTTATAAAGAAAAGCTTATTCAGAATTTGATTCTAAATAATACAGAAAATATGTAATAATATCAATTTTATTATTAGCGATAAGAGTTTCATCACTTTTCTGTTTTTTTACAATTCATTTACAAGTTAGTGACAATTCGCCAGATGAATATTTATAAATTTACCTTGTATAATTGATGAGGTAAAAACATGAAAAAGATAGTATGCATATGTTTTGCTTTTGCAGCAGTAAATATATTTATTGGATGTGCAACTATTGAAGACGAAGTATTTATACAAAACGCGCAAGTTGCCGGTCCTCTTAATCAACCTCCGGTTCAGGTAACCACAAAAGACGCGCAAAAGAAATTTATCATTTCGAGTTCAATGGTCACAACTAACCCGAAAAGCTATATTGATAACATGAGTATTATACTAAGTGATTATAATAAATTAGCAAAAATAGACAAACATAATTGGGATAAAAATAATTTTGGCTGGTCGTTGCCGGCTTATTCCGCAGGAATACAATTTGAACTTCCTTTAAGTAAATCTGCGTCGGTGACGGTAGGAGGAAATTACTCCGAAGTAAAGAATAAAGATCTTTTGGGAGGGTTACTAAGTTTTGATTTACATGGAATTAGTGGAAGTGTTGGAGTAAGATATACAATTGGTCTTTCTTATCAAGAGTTTTATTATGATGCTTATACATATGTTATACGTAAAAAAACACCTTATGGAGGAAAAACTGAAGAATCGACATATGCTTTCCATGATTTAAATACAGATGGTTTGTTTAACTATTATATGATGCTGACAATAAATTCAGATATAAAGAACCCGCCTATTAATGCCTATATTGCAATTGCATTTATTAAGCAGAGATTACTTTCATTTACTCCGGGTACCAGTGTGGGTCAAGACGTATTCCTAAACAATTATATATCAATTGATTCAAGAGGGAGTTATTCAACTGAATTTATCAGTATATCCCCTGGACTATTCTATACTTTCAATAATTCAATAAGAATCTTATGTGGTGTTACATTAGCGTTCAGCTTATCCGGGGAGAGCGATACACGGCTCTTTATAGCTCCAAGTTTTAAAATTGATTTAATACTGTAAAAAGTAGAGAAAGGAAATTAATATGGATATTTATTATAAATACGTGCTGCCGGGATTTAATACTTTCACTTATTTTTCAATTTTAGCATTTTCACTTTCAGGAGAGTTAAAAAGTCAGGGGTACTTAAATAGTTTTTATTGTGAAGGATTGGGGAATGGAATCTATTTCTCGATAAATTATGAAAGATTTATTGAAAAAGAATTTAGTTTTCGAATTGGAATATCCTCATTACCTTCTGAAGAAAATGATACTGTAAATTCACTGATAATTCCGATAACATTAAGCTATTTTATAGGGGAAAGCGACTTGAAGCTTGAAGCGGGCGGTGGGGTGGATATTGCAGCAGCTACTAAAGATGAAGTGTTTGTAATCCCAACCGGTATTGCCGGGTTAAGATACCAATTTGAGGAAAAAGGAATATTTCTTAAGTTAGCATACACTCCATTCGTATTCAAAGGAAGATATACTAACTGGTTAGGTGTTAGTATCGGCTACAAATTTTAAGTTATAATATCGTTTTAAAAATAAAAAAGGCTTCCTCATTTATGAAATAAAGAAGCCTTAAAATAAGAAATATATTATTTCCTAATTATTTTACCATTTGTTCTAATAGAGTAATCGCTTAATCTATTATTATCTGAATCGACTGTAAATTTAGATGTAAGTTCTTGGAGATTAACAGTAAGGTTGTTTAAATCTTCAGCTGCTTTTGCAACTTGCTGCAATCCTGAGGAACTCTCCTGAATGACGTTGTTGATAGATTCAATGCTCCTGCTAATTTGTTCGCTTGTAGCAGACTGTTCTTCACTTGCAGCAGCAACCTGGGCAACAATTGCAATGGCAGACTCAGTTTCCTCTATAATACTGGATAAAGAAACTTCAGCTTTGTTTACTAATACTTTACCTTTTTCAACTTCCAATTGTCCAGACTCAATGGTTTCAACGGCATCCGAAGTAGCATGCTGAATGTCTTTTATCATATTAGCAATTTCTTTAGTGGCTTTTGTTGTCCTCTCGGCTAATTTTCTTACTTCATCGGCAACAACTGCAAAGCCTCTGCCTTGTTCGCCTGCTCTGGCGGCTTCAATGGCAGCATTTAGAGCCAAGAGATTAGTCTGATCAGCAATATCATCAATTACCTGAATAATTTGACCTATTTGCTCACTATTATCACCTAATTTTTTAATTGTAGTTGAAGCATGTTCAACAACGTTAGCAATGCTTTTCATTCCAGCAATGGTTTCTTTGATAACTTCACCGCCTTCTTTTGCAATTTTACCTGCATTGCGTGAAACTTCTGTGGCTTCCGAAGCATTTTTTGTCGTCTCAAGGATAGTTTTGGTCATTTGTTCAACAGCAGAAGCTACCTCCATGGACTGCTGGCTCTGTTCCTGTGCGCCTGCGGCCATTTCTTCTGTACTGGAGGAAATTTCACTACTTGAACTTGCAGTCGCCTGGACAGCGGATTGAACAGAGACAATTATTCCTTTTAATGATTGTGAAACTGCATTTATACTATTCTTAAGTCGATCAAAATCCCCCTTGTAATTACCTGTAACTGTTTTGGTAAAATCACCTTTTGCTAAAATATCAAATACTTCCATACTTTCTTTTAATGGTTTGGCAATTGCATCCAAAATATTGTTAATGCCAATAATAATATTTTTATAACCGCCAAATAAAATATCATGATTACCCCTTACTTGTAACTCACCGTTAAGGGAGTGCTCGGTTAATTTTTTGGTTTCATCAAGTAAATATTTTAAAGATTCAACAACCTTAGTTAAATTTATAAAAATGATATCCTGCGAAGAGCGTGGAGTGATACTTATATCTAAGTTTCCTTTAGAAATCTCATCAATTATTTTTGCCTGATTTAAGGAACTATCAAGTATTGATACAAAAGATTTTTGTAATTCACTTATTTCATCTTCACCTTCCACAGTAATGTTAATCGATAAATCACCTTCTGCAATTTTTCTTGAAGCGGAAATAATATCTTTTATTTTATAGATAATCTGTTTTTTAAGTACATAAAGTATAAAAAAGATTAAAAGTGCAGTGATAAGAATAGCAAATAGAGCTACATATAAAATAATACTTGCAGTTACTTTATTCAATTCATCTTTACTGCTTGCCAATGCAATAGTATAGCCCCATTTATCATAAGTTGATTTATCAATATCCCAAGAATCCGATCCTGTCTTATTATTCAATATATTAAGAACTTCTTCTTTTGAAAGTCCTTTTGAAGAAAATACAGGATTTCCTTTTTTGTCGAGAAGGGTGGCAAAACCGCTTTCTCCAATTTTTATATCTTCAATATAGCTTTTTAGAAAGTCCAATGAACTAACAGGATAACCCACATAATATGCTCCTATTATCTGCCCTGAGGAGTTTTTAATTGGTTCATAAGATGTAATATAAGGAATACCAAGAATATCAACTATACCATGAAAACTTTCATTCATGCGTAAATGTTTAATAGCAGCACCGTTTGGATCTAATAATGTGCCTACAGCTCGTGAACCGTCAGGTTTTACAACATTAGTACTAATTCTAATAAAATCATCACCTTTTTTGGTAAATATTGTAGCCGTTCCTCCGGCAATTCTTTTAGTTTTGTCAACTATCCTGTTATTATTTGCAATAGCTTCACTTCCAAATAATATATTATTTACGGAATTGTTATTTATAGTTACTAATTCACCTTGTTTAGGTTCTCCAACTGCTTTAGATTCATTTATTAATAAATTTAATGCAGTCTCATTTTGGTCGGACATCAACGTATTTATGATATCTATATTCTGAATGATGTTATTTTTATGAACAGTTTTTAAATCAAAAAAATTAGCTTTAGTTTTTGATATCCATAAGTCTGCAATTACAATTCCTGCAAATGTCATTGCCACCAGAGTGATGCCCAAAACAACTACAAAAAATTTTGTTGAAATTCTGGTCCGCATATAACCTTTAAGTTTACTGAACATGATTTTCCTTTCGAGCAAAAATAAACAAATAATAGATATAATAGAGAAAAATGATATAATAGTAATTATTAGATAATATTAATTATTTTTATATTCCTTATCATCATTATCGAATTAATTTAGAATAGTTAAATGACGTATATCACACTTTAAACAATTAATGTGTAAAAATTATTAATGAAGAGTATTCACAACCCGGAAGCTTATTGCAATATTTGCCAAACCGGTATAACGATTAGCTGAATAAAAAATGAACGCTGAATATTAGACAGATACCGAATATCAATGAAACGGTTACTAAACGGGTGTGATGTTTTAACATTTCACCGTGTACTGCATGAATAGCCAAGAAAATAAAGCCGCCTGAAATATGTGCTGTTAAACCTCCAAGTATAGTAGGAGATACCATACCATTGAATAGGCTACCTGCAACAGCCCCAATAATAGTTATTAGCTCAACACCAATAACATAAGATATTATCTTTCCTTTTTTATAATTTGCACTATACATTAATGAAGCTAATGCAAGCCCTTCAGGGAACTTATGAGTAATTATTGCAGCAAAAATTGAATCATCGGCTTGCCCGGCTGAGATTGCAAGTCCATCCAATAATGAATGAAAGGAAAGCGCAGTAAGCAATGCAAGGGCTATTTCCGAAAATTTTTTTGTTGTCTGTTCATCAAAATGGCTTGCCGAACAAGCCGGGCATACATGAGAGTAGTACTTACTTATAAAAAAGAAAAGAAGATAGCCGGAGACAACACCGATAGCCAGTTCCAATAACTTTAGGGATAGGTTATTCTCAGATAGAGTATTGAACGCTTCCGGTATTAGTGCAAAAATAGCGGCTCCGAACAACGCACCTGCTGAAAAAGAGATGGCCGCACATAACTTTTTATGGTTTATTTTTATACTAAACAAAAGGATAGCACCTAACAGTGCGGAAAAAACTGCAATTGAAGACTTTATTATGGCTAGGTTTACGGGCTGCATTAATACTCAATTTTTAAAGAATTATAAATTTATTAAAATTCCTTGCAAATTGAAAGATTAAAACATAGTATCAAAAGTGATTTGTTCATTGTATCAAAGAGAAAGTAGTATGGATAAATTGTAAGAACCCGGTGTTTGCCTATACCGGGTTCTTACTGGTGGAGATGAATTTTAAATAAATTTCATTTAGTTCTTATGGATTCTTTATATAGCATTAAGCAAAGTCTCTTTACTTTTTCACTATCATCAAAGCGGACTGCCTGTTTAATTGCAAATAAGCCTCTTTTGTCATTTAATTGATATAGAGCGTATGCTGCGGTCATTCTGGCTTGTTCATTAGGGTCACTTTTCAGCATTTTCAATAATGGAATTACTGCTTTTGGGCAGTCAATATTTGCCAACATCAGTGCCGAACTTGTTTTTAAACCTAAATTTTCTGATTCAACACCGGTAAGTAAACTGTTAATAGCACTTTCCTTTAAGTTAGCAGATTTGTAAGGAGTGTTTGCAGCTGCAACAGAACTTGCCATAATGGAAAATACCACTATTATCATAACTACTACGGAACGTAAATTTTTCATAATACCTGTACTCCTTAAATATTACTTATTTTATTTGCTTCAAACATAATACTGTTTGCAGGGGAAATAAAGTTTAATGGGATGATTGGTATTTTACAAGGTTATAGTTGATAATTGGCGTTCAAATGGAGTGCAATGAAAAGTTACGTTATTCATCATCATTTTAGACCACTCATGTAGTTTGCTCTCAATTGTTAGGTATTTACTTTAAGTTTATTATTTTTGTACGCTTATATAAAACCAAAAATGACAAATATTAGATTACATATTACAGAAACTGTAAAGCTTGCCTATCCCGTTAGTATTGGACAATTGGGTATTATGATGATGGGATTGATTGATGCAATTATGGTTGGTTCCATAGGTGCTGCCCCATTGGCAGCCGCTTCACTGGCCAGCGGGTTGTTTCTGCTTATTTTTATTATTGGCAATGGTATTGCTTTAGCTGCAACTCCTTTAATTGCTATCGCTGTCGGAGAAGAAAACACAGCCGTTTGCAACAAAATATTTAGAAATTCATATTGGGTAAATTTAATAACAGGATTTATTCTGGCCGGTCTTACAATTTATTGCTCTGATTTGTTAAGATATTTAAACCAACCTAAAGAAGTAGTAGAATTAGCTATTACTTATAACAAGATATTGGCTGTTTCCCTAATCCCCACATCAATATTTATGTCCTACAAACAGTTTGTTGAAGGACTCTCTTTTACAAAACCGGCAATGTGTTTTTCTATAGCAGCAGTATTGGTAAACGTTGTTATTAATTGGTTCTTCATATATGGCAATTGCGGAGCTCCTAAAATGGGACTTAACGGTGCAGCTTTGGGTACATTTTCTGCCAGATGTTTCATGGCTTATGGCATGAAACTGTATGTTAATGCATCTAAAAATTACAAAAGTTATGATAAAAGAATATTCAAAAATGATTTAGATTTTACCATAATAAAAAAAATATTGAGTCTGGGGCTTCCAAGTGGAATGCAATATTTCTTTGAAGTTGGTGCCTTTACTTTTGCTATAATTATGGTAGGCTGGATTGGGACAACAGATATTGCTGCCCATCAGGTAGCAATAAATTTAGCAAGTATATCTTTTATGGCTGCTTTAGGTCTCTCAACTGCAGGCAGCATAAGAGTAGGAAATGCACTTGGCAGAAAAAGTATAAAGGAAATAAGATATGCCGGATTTACTGCCATTTTGTTAAGCACTACAATCATGTCTGCATCAGGATTAACTTTTATTTTATTTAACCATACGTTGCCTGCATTTTTTATTAAGGATCCAATAGTAATTGCCAAGGCCGCTTCTATTTTAATTATTGCAGCGATGTTTCAATTATCTGATGGGATTCAAGCAGTTGGGATTGGAGTTTTACGAGGAATACTTGACGTTAAAGGACCCACAATAATTACATTTTTCTCATACTGGATATTAGCGCTTCCGCTGGGATATTATTTAGCTTTTAATATGCATTTAAACCTTATGGGTATTTGGATAGGGCTGTTGGTAGGTCTTACGTCTTCAGCAACATTGCTGACTACAAGGTTTAATATTAAAAGTAAAAGGGTATTGTCATAATATAACTTTGCATTATTTTATACAAAATAAATTTGAATATATATTTGTTAAATTAAGAATATAATGCTTATATTTGTCAGTATAAACAATTTATAAATATAATAAATTATTATAGGCACAGCATGAAAATTAAATTTGTAGGTGCAGCCCAGACTGTAACCGGATCGCAGCATATAATTTCAGTTAATGATAAGAATATTCTTTTAGACTGTGGAATGTATCAGGGTAGAAGAAAGGAAGCATTTGAAAAAAATAGAAACTTCATCTATGATCCCTCAAAAATTGATGCAGTTATTGTCTCTCATGCTCATATAGACCACTCGGGCAACATACCCAATTTAGTTAAACGCGGTTTCAAGGGACCAATTTATGCTACCGCAGCAACTGTGGATTTATGTCAGATAATGCTAAGGGATTCTGCTTACATTCAGGAAAAAGATATCAAGTTTGTAAATAAAAAGCGTCAAAAACTAAATAAAAATTTATTTGAACCTTTATATACTTTGGACGATGTTGAAGAAGCTTTGGCCTTATTTATTGGAGTGCAATATAATAAAACAATTGAAATATTGCCCGGAGTTAAGATTACGTTCCAGGATGCCGGACATATTTTGGGGTCAGCAGGAATATCTCTGGAACTGACAGAAAACGGAAAAACAGTTTATCTTGGCTATACGGGTGATGTCGGGCGAAATGAAATGCCTATTCTGAGGAACCCCGATGTACTTAGGGATATAGACTATCTTATTATGGAATCAACATATGGCAACAGGATACATGATCAAGTAGAAAACGTTGCAGATGAGTTAACAAATATTATTAATGAAGTTATTGATAGAAAAGGCAAAATAATTATACCTTCATTTGCAGTCGGCAGAACACAACTTCTGGTCTATATGCTCCACAAATTATGGAATCAGCATAGACTGCCTGAAATACCAATTTTTATTGATTCTCCTTTAGCGGTAAGAAGTACCGAAGTATTTAGATTACATCCGGAGTGCTTTGATAGAGAAACTTACAGAACATTTCTTGATAGCGAGGAAGACCCATTCGGTTTTGAAAAAGTTAAATATATTACTTCAGTGGAAGATTCTAAAAAGCTAAATGATATTAATGAACCCTGCATAATTATTTCTGCATCAGGAATGGCGGAAGCAGGACGTATTCTTCACCATTTATTAAATAATATAGAAGATCCCAAAAACCTTATACTGTTTGTCGGTTATGCTGCCGAAAACACTTTGGCAAGAAAAATTATGGATGGGGCAGAAGAAGTAAACATACTTGGAGAGTCCCGAAAAGTTATTTGTAAAATAAAGAAGATGGATTACTTTTCAGCTCATGCAGATCAAAGAGAGCTTGTAGAGTATGTAAGTTTTAATTCACAAAAGAAGTTAAAGAAAATATTTCTTGTACATGGCGAATCTGAGCAGTCGCTGCCTTTAAAAGATAAGATTATTGAAAAAGGATATAAGGATGTTATGTATCCGGTAGAAGGGCAGATAGTGACTATATTATAAATTAAGAGTAAATAGGAATTACTTTATTTATAGTTCAATAACGCAATCTGTTTAATACCTTGTAATACAAGTGAAGGTTCATAAAAGAAATTGAAATTAAAAAATTTTAATAAACCGGCGGCATTACCGCCGGTTATATATATATCAATATTTTGATCGGGATAGTTAGATTTAATTTGTTCAAGGGTAAAATATACAAGGCCAATAGCGGAGTTGAATACTCCACTGGTAATATTGCCTAAAGTACTGTTACCTAAAAACGATTCGTAATTAGCATTTTCAATATAAGGGAGTTGTGCAGTGTTTGCATTTAATGACTTGAACATAGTTGCTATACCAGGTGATATTAAACCCCCTAAATAGATACCGGATTTATTTATTAGGCTCATAGTTGTTGCAGTGCCGCAGTCAATTGCTAAACATAAATCCGAAAGACTATTTCTCTGTTTATAAAGAGCAAATGCTCCTTCAAGCGAGCAAAGTCTGTCAATACCTATAAAATCAAAATAATTATTCCGAAATGTTATGCTAAATAATTTAGTTTTATCAATAATAAAAAGCTTATTCTTTTCACTAAAAATATTGATAAAATCATTAGTTAAGAAAGGCACTACAGAAGCTAATGCAATCAGATCAAAATTATATCCGGAAAAAGAATTACTAATTTCAGCTAGCTTATTGCAAGATATAAATTTACTGGCGTCGGATGTGCCTGTGAAAGTACAAGCCTTAATTTTTGAATTACCAATATCTACAGCTAAAAGTGATTCAAACATAAATAATTAACTTATAGTTACATCGCCAAAGTGAATTTTTTCCATTCCGTCTTTAGTCCTTAAAAGTAAATACCCTTCATCATCAAGATCATCAAAGATACCATATTTAACGTTATTGTCTTCAGTAATTGATATTTTTTCGCCAATCATTCTACAGCGGTTTTTCCAGTCTTTTAGTATATTTGAAGGATTTTCTTTTATCTTGATAAGAATTTCCTCAAAGAGGTTCAATATTTCTGCTAATAATCCTTCCCGGGAGACTTCATGTCCGGCTTCAAATCTTAGTGATGTCGGATGGATATTATACTCGCCGGGGAAAGCTGACTGGTTTACATTTACGCCAAAGCCAACAACTAATTTTGTAATACTATTACCGGAAGAAATTGATTCCAGTAAAATGCCTGAAATTTTCTTTGAATTAATTAAAACATCATTTGGCCATTTTAATTCTGTCTTTATTTGATATAAATTTTCAATAGCTGAAGAAACGGCAAGAGCAGCACCGAAATTTATAAAATTAATGCTTTTTTTAAGTAACGCTTTATCGGTAATCATAATTGAAAAAGTAAGATTTTGCTCTTTGTTGCTTTCCCAAATTCTGTCTTTTCTACCTCTACCGGCAGTTTGCATTTCAGCTAAAAACACTGAACCATTTGTATTTATGTTATTGGACTTGTCCAATAGTGCAGAATTAGTAGAATCAATTTCCTCGGCATAGATAAAATTTCTGCCGATAAAATCTGTATTTAATTTTATATCAAATATTTCAAAGCTGAACACAAGCATTTCCTTATAAATTTAGAGTACAAAAATAAGCAAAAAAAAGAGAAACAGGAAATCATGACATAATTTACATTTGCTTGCCAATATGACTAATAATATGCCATTTCAAGAATAAAAAAATAACATAAGGATATCCCGTAACATACTGTAAATCAATAAGTTATCAGAAATTATGCAAACGGCACATTTATTGATAATAAGAACACAATTGAAATAAATGAAACAGCGGTTATTCCGCAGATGAAATATAGGAGATAAATAAAATGGGAAAAATAATTGGAATAGATTTAGGTACTACTAACTCTTGCGTTTCAGTAATGGAAGGTAATGATCCGGTAGTTATACCTAATTCGGAAGGCGGAAGAACTACACCGTCTGTTGTAGCGTTTGCTAAATCAGGAGACAGATTAGTAGGGCAGCCTGCTAAAAGACAAGCTATAACTAATCCTAAGAATACTATTTTTTCGATAAAGAGATTTATGGGAAGAATGGTAAACGAAGTATCAGATGAAAAGACAAAAGTTCCATATGAAATAATATCGGGCAATAATAGTTCGGCTCGCGTTAAAATTGGTGAAAGAGATTATTCACCTCCTGAAATCAGTGCTATGATACTTCAGAAAATGAAAAAAACTGCTGAAGAGTATTTAGGAACTGAAGTTACTGAAGCTGTTATTACAGTTCCGGCTTATTTTAATGATTCTCAAAGACAGGCTACTAAAGATGCCGGTGAAATTGCAGGTTTAACAGTTAAAAGAATTATAAACGAACCAACGGCTGCAGCCTTAGCATATGGTTTGGATAAAAAAACAAGAGACCATATTGTTGCTGTATATGATTTAGGTGGAGGTACTTTTGATATCTCTATTCTACAATTGGGAGAAGGAGTTTTTGAAGTTAAATCTACTAATGGTGATACTCACTTAGGTGGGGATGATTTTGATCAGAGAATTATTGACTTTTTAGCAGATGAGTTTAAAAAATCAGATGGCATCGATCTAAGAAATGACGCAATGGCACTTCAAAGATTAAAAGAAGCTGCTGAAAAAGCTAAATGTGAATTATCTTCTTCATCTCAGACAGAGGTTAATTTACCATTTATTACCGCCACTCAGGATGGTCCTAAACATATGAACATTAATTTGACAAGATCAAAATTTGAACAATTGATTGATGATCAAATTAAAAGGACAAAAATTCCTTGTGAACAAGCTTTAAAAGATGCCGGACTTTCTGCTTCTCAAATTGATGAGGTTATTTTAGTTGGCGGTTCAACAAGAATACCAATGGTTCAGGAATTAGTTAAAAATATATTTGGAAGAGAACCTCATAAAGGTGTAAATCCTGATGAAGTTGTTGCAATTGGTGCAGCTATTCAAGGTGGTGTTTTAACAGGTGAAATTAAAGATGTATTGCTTCTTGATGTTACCCCGTTAGCATTAGGTATTGAAACCTTAGGTGGTGTAATGACCAAGTTAATTGAAGCCAATGCTACCATACCGACAAAGAAGAGTGAAATATTCTCAACGGCTAGTGACAACCAGCCATCGGTTGAAATAAACGTGCTCCAGGGCGAAAGAGCAATGGCAGCCGATAATAGAACACTTGGCAGATTTCATCTGGACGGCATTAGACCTGCCCCAAGAGGTGTACCTCAGGTTGAAGTTACCTTTGACATGGATGCAAATGGTATCCTTCACGTTTCTGCTAAAGATAAAGACACAGGAAAAGAGCAGAGCATCAGAATTACTGCTTCCGGCGGTTTATCTAAAGATGAAATTGAAAAAATGAAGCATGATGCATCTGAACATGCAGCCGAAGATAAAAAGAAAAAAGAAGCCATTGATGTTAAAAATAGTGCCGAGACCTTTGTCTTCCAAATTAAAAAACAATTGGATGAAATGAAGGACAAGGTTCCCGCTGATATCAAGAATCGTTTAGAAAGCGAAATCAAAAAAGTTGAAGATGCAATAGCTTCTAACAATACTGAACAAATTAAAACTGCACAGGAAAATTTGAATAAAGTATGGAATGAGGTTGCTTCAACATTATATCAGCAGGC
>JAUZPC010000120.1 GCA_030706105.1 Bacteroidota bacterium
AAACAGCTTGAAACTAATGAATGGAATATCAGCAAAACAGCAGAAATTCTTGATATTCAAAGAAGTCATTTATATAATAAAATGAAAAAGTACGGAATTGAGAAGGGAGAATAAAATGAGTGAAACAATATTTTCAAAAATAATAAGGAAAGAAATACCTGCAACAATTGTGTTTGAGAATGACAAAGTTTTGGCATTTAATGATATAAATCCCAAAGCGCCTGTTCATGTTTTAATTATTCCAAAACAAGAAATTGCACGTGTAACTGATCTAAAGCCTGCAGAGCATGCAGAAATGCTTTCTGAATTATTCAGTGCTGCAAATAAAGTTGCAGAAGAATTGGGTATTGCCAAAGACGGCTTCCGCTTAGTAATTAACTGTGGAAAAAACGCCGGCCAGGAAGTAGAACACCTGCATATACATTTATTGGGCGGCAAACCTTTGGGCTGGTCTCCGGGATGATAGGAATCGGGTTAAAAGGTTTATAAAGTTAAAAAGTTTGTAAAGTTAGAAGTTTGTAAAGGCATAAAATGGAAAAGTTTTATGCAGACCAATGGGTAGAGAGACTGAGTAATAAATTATATTTTTGTTTTCTTTACAATTTCACAGACCTGGAGGCAATTGTCTGAACAAACCAGGCTTCATATAATTATTTGCCGCGAAAGGGAACATAGCCGGATGGGGCAATAATTGATTTGGCTATCCCTATTCCAAGACGACTTGCAAAGAAAAAGGCTGTTTTATATTAATTAAAACAGCCTCTCAATATTTATTCATTAAAGAATGTCATGTATGCTTTGTAGGTGTTCTGCAATAGCATAGCGATGGTCATTGGACCAACTCCACCGGGAACAGGGGTAATAAATGAGGCTTTAGGTGCAACTTCATCAAAGTCAACATCTCCTACTACTCTATATCCTTTTTGCTTTGTTGCATCAGGAACTCTGCTTATGCCTACATCAATTACAACCACGCCATCTTTAACCATATCTCCCTTAACATAATTAGGCTGTCCAATTGCTGCTATAAGAATATCTGCCTGCCTTGTGTAGTATGCTAAATCTTTAGCTGCTGAATGGCATATCGTGACAATTGAATTTGCAAAAGGCTTTTTCTGAAACATCAGGTTGGTAATCGGTTTGCCGACTATATTACTTCTGCCTAATACTACAACATGCTTTCCTTCTGTTTCAATATCATACCGTTTAAGCAACTCCTGTATACCTGCCGGTGTGCAAGAAACAAGCGCCTCTTTACCGAGTACCATATTACCAATGCTTATTGGGTGTAAACCGTCAACATCTTTTTTGTAAGAAATTGCTTCTATTACTTTATGCTCATCAAAATGCTTTGGCAAGGGGAGTTGAACTAAAATACCGTGATAAAAATTATTTTTATTATAAGCCGCAATAAGTTCCAGTAATTCCTGTTCGGAAATGTTTGCGCTTAACCGTTCAATCTTACTCAGCATACCAATTTCTTTGCATGCTTTGCTTTTGCTTTCTACATATATAGTAGAAGCCGGATTATCACCAACAAGTATTGTTACAAGGCCGGGGACTTTTTTTCCTGCTTCAATAAGCTTTTGAACTTTTTCTTTAACCTCATTCTTAATATCCGAAGATATTTTTTTACCGTCAATTATCTGCATAATAATTTATTTTTGGTTTATTAATACTCAATTTGATGGTTATTCATTAAATAGGCTTTAATGTTATCATCTTTTGTTATTTCTTCATAAAATGGATTAGAATTCTGCCAGCCTGTTTGGCCTGTTTCTCTGTATCTTTCAAGACGCCTGATAGCAATTTCACAGAAAACAGGGTCAATATCGCAGGTATAGCAAATTCTTTCATTGATCTCGGCACTTAATAAGGTTGCCCCGGAATGTGCAAAAAAATCAATTACCAGGTCGCCTTTATTACTGCCGGCTTTTATTATTCTATCGCATGACTTCAAAGGTTTTTGAGCAAAACATCCGTTTATATTTTCTTCCATCCGGTAAAATGTCTGCTGGATGTCAATCCACACATTACCGGCTCTGATGTTTTCGGATTTACTCCGCTCCATATTGGAAGTAACCTGATTGCCGACCGTTTTGTAATAACCTTTTAAAACTTTTGGAATATCAGTGTATTCTGCTTCGATATTAAAGATCGGCTTACCTTTTGTATAATAAAGAAGCTCCTGCCTTATGGCCATCCAATTCTTTTGAGTTCCATATCCGCGCTGATTACGCATGGTTATAAAACTTTTAGAACTAAAACCGGAGTTCATCATCATCATCATAAACTGAGGCAATGGCTGAAAATGATTTTTCTGATCAGCTCCAAGCCAAACATATAAAGAACCATTCTCTGCTAATACATCATAGGTGCTTTTAATCCACGCCTTGCAGTTTAAAATAAACTCATCAATTTCAAGCTCATCAAACGCTACAAAATTATACGGCGGATCATGCACAGCCAAAACGGCTTTTTTATTACCCATAAGGTGGTCTATTTCACCTGATGCATATGAGTTTACACAACCGACTTTATGCCCTGAACTTTTATCTTCCCATATATCGCCGGGTTTTAACCGGCAAAAGGGGGTTAACATATTTCTTAATTCGGCATCTAAATCTAGCCTGGGTATTGGAGCTTTAAGCATAGACCCTAAGAAAGAGTTTTGTTAAATTCAGGAAACATGATTTTTTCTATTTCTAAAGCATTTCCTGTATCGGTATCAATTTTTAAGAACACACCGCATAGATGAACATCTTCCTCAGCGGTTTCATATTTTTGAGGTGTCTGATATAAAAATCTATTAAGAGCAGGTGTAACTTTCATACCTATAATACTGTCATAGGGACCGGTCATACCAACTTCTGTAATATATGCTGTCTTATTTTTTAATATTCTCTCATCATTAGTCTGAACATGAGTATGAGTTCCAATTATAGCGCTTACCTTACCGTCCAAATAATAAGCAAGGGCTTCTTTTTCAGCAGTCGCTTCTGCATGAAAATCTATAATTACAACCTTAGTATCGTTTCCAATTCTGTTAAGCACCCAGTCGGCTGATCTGAAAGGGCAGTCAATAGGGGTCATAAAAGTACGTCCTTGCAGGTTTACTACGGCAACTTTACCTTTTTTTGTATTTGCAATATGGAATCCGTTGCCATAAGCGCCTTTAGGATAATTTAGCGGTCTTAAAACTCTTGGCTCTTCTTTTAAGTAGTCCTGGGACTGATGTTTATCCCATGTGTGGTTGCCGCCTGTAATAACATTAACGCCAATATCAAAGAGGGGACGGCCTTCTTTATCAGTGCAGCCTTTACCGTCAGAGGCATTTTCGCCATTGACAATAACAAAATCAGCTTTATATTTTTGAATTATACTTGGCAGCCAGGTTTGTACTACGTTCATGCCGGGCTTGCCGACAATATCGCCTATAAATAATATGTTTATTGAGTTCATAATTTCTTTAAAAGTTAAACTTTAATATATGTTTTTTTTGCGTAAAATGAAAAAGAAGAAGTAATGGCGTAGTCCACTTTAAATGGACTGCTGATAAATAGAGATTTGTCTATTGAAAAAATTGTCAATTGTTAATTATTCATTGATAATTGAACTACCCGGTGTTATATTGTAATTAAAATTTGAATAGAATAATGGATACTGAAGAAATACTTTACCAATCTTTTGAACATGCCGAGTTTTGTGTTATTGATACTGAAACTACCGGTCTTTCTGCAAAATATAATAATATAATTGAAATTGGCCTGATTAAGATTAAAGATCTCCAAATTGTTGATAGATATGGAACTTTTGTTAATCCGGGCAGACCCATCCCTTATTTTATTACACAACTTACAGGTATTTCTGATGATGATGTTTATGATGCTCCATTTTTTGACCAGGTTGTTGATGAGTGTATAGATTTTATTGGCGATAGTATCTTAGTTGGTCATAACCTCGCATTTGATATGGGCTTTCTTTCAGCAGAATTATTAAACTGCGGGCGTGAAAAAACTGAAAATCTAAATCTTTGCACATTAAGATTAGCCAGGCGGCTTTTACCTCAGTTAAAGAAAAAATCCTTGGGTGATGTTTGCAGGCATCTGGGTATTTTTAATAAACACGCTCACCGGGCTATTGATGATGCGGAAGTAACTGCTTTAGTGCTTATGCGTATGTTAAAAATGCTTAAAGAAAGTCATGATGTTGATGCAATAAATGATCTAATCCATTTTCAATATACACCTTTGGGCAAAATTGAAACTACTTTTACAAAGAAAAAAATGGTTCAAAACCTGCCTGCATTTCCTCATCATCCGGGAGTGTATTGTTTCCTTAATTCTAAGAATAAAGTCATTTATATCGGAAAAGCAAAGTCACTTTCAGACCGTCTTCGTTCTTACTTTGGAGCTGCTGCCAGTACAAAAGCTAAAAAAATTGTAAAACAGGCAGCCAAACTGAAAATTGAACTTACAAATTCCGAATTAACTGCATTATTATATGAAGCAGAATCCATAAAAGCTGTTGATCCCAAAATGAATGTCATGCTTAAAAGATACGGTTCCAAGTATTTCTTAAGGATAAACAGGACGGAGGACTTCCCTACAATTGAACTAAGCAACAAATTTGATTTTGACGGAAATGATTATTTCGGTTTGTTTATATCCCGCAGAAAAGCAGAATCTGTTTTGGAAATTATCCTTAAAGTATTTTTAATAAGGGAGTGTACGCAGAAGGAGTTTAAAAAGAAACGCGGCTGCATGCTTAGTGAAATTGACCGCTGCACCGGCCCATGCACTACTGATGACAAGGAATTGTATTTTGAAGAACTGAACAGAGTTTATGACTTTATATACGGACATAACCAATTTGCTTTAGACCGCCTGTTAAAAAAAATGAAGGACTACTCCGATAAAATGCAGTACGAAAAAGCAGGTGAAATGAAAGAGGTAATTGAACTGATTCTGGCTCAGATTACAAAATCTGCGTTACTTTCAGAGCCAATTAACAGTGCTAATGTACTTATGGAAATTGACGAAGGATTTGGTAAAGATTATATCTTACTGATGCAGGGGAAAATATTTCTCAGAACTAAAGACGAAGATTATGATTTTCAGTCTGTTATATCGGATTATTTTGAAGGCACTATTAATATAGATATCCTGCCCGATAATGAGGACCTTGAAAAGATGAAGATAGCCCTTAACTGGATTATAAAAAATCGCAATAAAGTAAAAATCTTTTATCTTAAAGAGTTTAAGAGTATTGAGCAGCTAAGCAGGGCTGTGAACTTTTCTAAAGACAAGCTAAAAAAAGAAAGCAAGTTTTTTAATTTATCTGAGTTCATGAAAATATAACAACAAATTCTTAACTAAGCACTTAGCTTAAGTCCTGCATCTAAAGAGGGTAATAACTTTTGACTTGCGCAATATCACAGATGCGGAATAACTTTATATATTGCGTAATTTACTTAACTTTATTTATTACAATTTCTCAAAGGACTCTATATGAAATATTTAATGTTACTGCTTGCTTTGTTTATTCCCTCACTACTTTTGGGACAAGTTAACTGGATGCCGTTAAATGTTGGGAATGAATACCAATACAGGTATGATGATACTTCTTTCTCTTATAGTAAAATTATTAAAGATACTGTGGTCAATGGTAAAACTTATTATGATTTTACAAATATCATCCGCAATTTACCTGGTTATATCAGACAAGATAGCTTAGGTAATATTTATTCTTTAGCTTTGCGTTTTATGGATACTATGTATGTGTACCAACCGGAGTATTTGCTTGTACCTTTTAACGCAGCCCTAAATGATACATGGTTAATTGCAAGGCACAAGGAACTTTCGCAAGACGATATATATGGAAAGTGTACTATGTCTGATTCATTAGATATTTATGGAAAAATAAGAAAGAGAATATGGGTTATTATTACTGAACCTGTATTGCCATGTTATTTCGATTTCTTGGATGGGATTGGAGTATATGGTTGGAGTGAACTTGACGGATATGGTAATTCCCTAAATTATGCAAAAATTAATGGAGTAACATATGGGACACTGACAGGCGTGAATGATAAGAAAGAAATAGTGTCAAAATTTAGTATGAATCAGAACTATCCTAATCCGTTTAATCCTAGTACAACTATAAATTACCAGATACCCAAAAGCGGTTTGGTTACTGTTAAAGTATTTGATATACTTGGTAACGAAGTTAAAACACTTGTAAATGAATATAAAGCTGCCGGCAATTACTCCATCAATTTTGATGCAGCAAAGCTGAGCGGAGGAGTTTATTTTTATAGAATTATTTCAGGTAATTATACTTTAAGCAAAAAAATGGTATTACTCAAATAAGTTCTAAGGTCGGATATTGTTATATATTTCTTTCAACTTGTATTAAGTTTGTAACTATGGAGTTTAGTTTTTCAAAATAAGTCTGTATTCATTTACAATAGTGCAGCATAGGAAGGGTACCAGATATGAAATATTTTTACTTATTACTTCTTTGTCTTTTACTCTCTATTCATAGCGGGTATTCTCAAAATAGGTACAGCAGGTTTAATAATGGTCAATTAAATCAGGTCCCGGCAAAAGAAAAACTAAACTCCATAATTGAAAGAAACCAAAAAGCTGATATGCCTTATAAAACTAATGCTATTGCCAAAAAAGCAGCTATCGGCAGTTTTAGGCCGTATCAGACAGTTGAGGACGACAGTATAAGGATTACATATTCTTATGACAACAATGGAACTCCGCACACTGAAATTAGGGAAGATTGGTATAATGGGGCTTGGGTTAAAAATTATCGTCAGACATTTACTTATGATGCAAATAACAACCTGCTGACACTGCTGTGGGAATCCTGGTATCAGGATAGTTGGAATAATAACGTCAGGTGGACATATACTTATGACGGTAATGGGCACATGCTGACGGAATTGTACGAATCTTGGTCGGGAATAGACTGGCGGAATACTAAGAAGATAATTTATGAATACGATCCATATGGAAATCTGCTTTCCGAAATTACTGCCATGTGGGCAGCCGGTGCCTGGATAAATTATGAAAAGAATAGTTATACCTATGATAATAATAGAAACATGCTTACCTATTTATATCAGGAATGGACGAACAACGGTTGGGATAATTTATCACAGGATATATTTACTTATACGGCAGGTAATAAAATAGCGACTCGTATATATGAAGAATGGGAGGACGGCGGCTGGGTTAATTACTCGAGAACTACTTATGCTTACAACAGTAACGGAAAAGTAGATAATTATATAATGGAAGAGTGGTCGAATTTTGCCTGGGCTAATGTCGGAAAAATTTCATATACCTATAATGGAAGCGGCCACACAACTCTTATGCTGGCAGAGCAATGGACTGGCGGCTCATGGCTGCCATATTTCCGATCAACCTATTCCTATAATAATAATTGGGGATTGCTTTCAGATATCAGGGAAATGTATAATAGTAACAATTGGATTAATTTTATAAAAGCTGCATATACATATGATGGTGATAATAATGCAATTAAAGGAGAGTCATTTAAATGGTCAAATAATAATTGGGTGAGTACGCATGGCCAATTAAATATGGAATACAATAATGCAAATGATACTTTATCTTTTAATGCCTCTGCCATAACAGCTTCTTATCTGCACGTTTCGGGTGTAAACGAAAATCAATCTATGGTTAAAGATTATTATTTGTCACAGAATTTCCCGAATCCATTTAACCCTGCCACAACTATTAAATATGAGTTTCCGCATAATGGTTTTGTCAGTATTAAGATTTATGATGTTCTTGGAAATGAAATTAAAACTCTTGTAAACGAATATAAATCTGCCGGCAAGTATGAAACCGTATTTGATGCGCAGGGATTAAGCAGTGGTATTTATATTTATAAAATCTATTCCGGCTTAGGCACACTAAGTAAAAAGATGCTATTAATTAAGTAGATATAAAAAAAGGCAGCCCGGCTATAAAGTCAGG
>JAUZPC010000121.1 GCA_030706105.1 Bacteroidota bacterium
AATATAAAGAACATATCCCATTTTACAGGCAGAAATGAAAAAGATTTATTTTACCATGCAAATGATGGAATAGGACATTATGATGGCAGTGATCTAAAAACAATTTTTAAACTTGATTATAATGTGGGCTTTTCTGATGCAGTTATATTTGAAAAGGATGTCTATTTTGTGTGCCCAAATTTAGATAAAAATATATTTATCATAGTACATGGTAAGTTACAATAAACGGAGGCCAATGCTATAGAAATTAAAAGGAGGTAATGCGCCAACCCGGTTGGGTAAAACGGATTATACTAGGCCTTGGTCTGCCAAAGGATTACCCAGACTGAAATGACCGTATCCTCTCCGTCCTTCAGGCGGGGATTAAAAACCACCAAGGAAACATATTTTCTGGGGTGGCATTTTTATATCTTTCTCTGCTTTCCCCTCTCCTAAAATTCAGTGTTATTCCGTATCTGCTGCTAAATGGACTATTGAATTCCCAAATAGTTAAAAAACCATTAAAATTGTCTTTTTATGTCATTTTTATATGTACTTTAAGTACGGATATAATCATTTTTACCCTTTTTTCACTTAATATTTCTTGACTTTGTTTTTTTATATATATATCTTTTCTATCTATTAATAATAAATAAAAGAATTATATGGCAGATACTTCAGATTTCAGGAATGGTTTAATAATCAAATTTAAAAATGATTTATATACAATTGTTGAATTTCAACATGTTAAACCGGGTAAAGGCGGGGCTTTTGTTAGAACCCTCCTAAAAAATCTTAGAACCGGAAAAGTACTTGATAATACTTTCAGATCAGGCGAAGGCGTGGATGTTGTTCGTGTAGAACGCAGAAAATATCAGTATCTATACCGCGAAGGTGATTTCCTTGTTTGTATGGATAATGATACTTATGAACAAATAAATGTGCCGGTCGTTCTATTCGGCGATGGACTTGGATATCTAAAGGAAAGTGAAGAAGTAGAAATCGCTTTTAACGGTGAAGAAATTATTAGTGTTGAAACTCCAATATTTGTAATCCTTAAGGTTGTATCTACTGAACCCGGCTTTAAAGGAGATACTGCTACAGGTGCCGTAAAGCCCGCCACTTTGGAAACAGGTGCCGTTATTAACGTACCTTTATTCGTTAATGAAGGTGATGTTCTTAGGGTTGATACCCGTACAGGCGGCTATATGGAAAGAGTTAAAGTTTAAGAGTTTAAGGTATAAGAATGGATTTTAATTTTATTAAGCGTTTAGTTAAGCTTTTTGACGAAAGTAATATAACTGATCTTGAAATTGAAGAGGCCGGCCAAAAGATCAAAATAGCAAAGCGTCAAAGAAGCAGTTATGCTTCGCATCCTCATTATGTCTCGCATTCTGCATCTGCTAACGTTTCAGCAGGGCAGTCCGCGGATGGTACAAAAGAAGAGGTTGTAAAAGATAGTAAATCTAAGTTCCATGAAATCCATTCTCCTATCGTTGGTACTTTTTACAGAACCCCGTCTCCGGAGGCAGATCCTTATGTTAAAATTGGCGATATTGTTGCCCCGGGTACAGTGCTTTGTGTAATTGAAGCAATGAAATTAATGAACGAAATTGAATGTGATGTTAACGGCAAGATAGTAAGAGTAATGGTTGATAACGCTAAGCCGGTTGAATACAATCAAACACTATTTCAGATTGAGGAATTGTAGAGTAAATATTAATGTTTAAAAAAATATTAATTGCTAATAGAGGCGAAATTGCTCTAAGGATAATTAGGACGTGTAAGGAACTCGGGATTAAAACAGTTGCTGTTTTTTCTGAAGCCGATAAGGATTCCCTTCATGTTACCTTTGCCGATGAGGCTGTCTGTATTGGCCCTCCTATTTCCAAAGAAAGTTATCTTAAAATTCCTTCAATTATCTCAGCGGCTCAAATTACCGGTGCAGATGCCATTCATCCCGGGTACGGTTTCTTGTCAGAAAATGCCGGTTTTTCCGATATTTGCAGGGAGAGCAATATTAAGTTTATCGGCCCATCTGCAAAAATGATTAATGGCATGGGCGATAAAGCATACGCAAAAGAGACTATGAAGCGTAACGGAGTTCCGGTTGTACCGGGGAGTGACGGTGTAATATCTAAGGTTGAAGACGGGCTTGGTATTGCATCTGAAATCGGATTCCCTGTTATTATTAAAGCAACTGCCGGCGGCGGCGGTAAGGGTATGAGGATTGCCTGGGATAAAAGCGATTTTGAAAAAGCATTTACTCTTGCATCGTCTGAAGCAGCCAGTTCTTTCGGCAACCCCGACTGTTATATCGAAAAATATATTGAAAATCCGCGTCATGTGGAAATACAAATTCTCGGGGATAAATTCGGCAATGTATATCATTATGGCGAACGTGACTGTTCGATTCAAAGGCGGCATCAAAAATTGATTGAAGAGGCCCCATCACCTATCATTACTCCTGAATTAAGGAAAAAAATGGGTGAAGCTGCAATCCTTGGTGCTAAATCTGTTAATTATGAAGGTGTGGGTACTATTGAATTTCTGGTTGATAAACACAAGAATTTTTATTTCATGGAAATGAATACCAGAATTCAGGTAGAGCATCCGGTTACTGAAATGATTTATGACGTAGATCTTATTCGTCAGCAAATTATTGTTGCTTCCGGTGCCCATGTTGAAACTCTGCCAAGAGATCCAATTGGACATAGTATTGAGTTTAGATTAAATGCAGAAGACCCCGATAACAATTTTATGCCTTGTCCCGGTAAAATTGAGTCTTTGCATTTCCCGGGCGGCTTCGGTGTCAGAATAGATTCTCACGTCTATCAGTCTTACGTCATTCCGCCTTATTATGATTCTCTTTTAGCAAAGCTGATTGTATGGGGTAAAGACAGACCGCATGCCATTGCCAGAGGTAAAAGAGCTTTAGAAGAGTTTACTATTGAAGGAGTAAAAACAACTATTCCTTTCCATCTTAAAGTATTATCCGATGAAAATTTTGTCTCGGGTAATTTTGATACAGGTTTTATTGATAATTTCTTAACAAAATAATAAACATTTTAGGAGGTAAAATAATGAATTTCCCTGATAACCTTAAATACACAAAAGAACATGAATGGATTTTAGTTGAAGGCAGCGTAGGCACAATCGGTATTACTGAATTTGCTCAAAGCGAATTAGGTGATGTTGTTTTTGTTGATCTTAATACTGAACCCAGAGGAGTTGCTGCCGGCGAGTCTTTAGGGAGCATTGAAGCAGTTAAAACAGTTAGTGAAGTTTATGCACCTTGCGGTGGTAAACTAATTGAAGTCAATACTGAGTTAGCTGATCATCCTGAATTGGTAAATACCGATCCTTATAATGCAGGCTGGATGCTTAAAATTGAAATAGCAGATTTGGCTGAATTGAACAGTTTATTGGATTCTGCAGCTTATAAAGCTCAGGTTGAAGGTTAATTAGTCCTTCATTCTATTATATAACTATTCAGACTATGAAAAAAGTTCGGTTTTATTTTTGCCGCAAAATATGAGGTATGAAATTATAATCTTACTTTTTTTATAGTTTGTTTATTTCCGGGTGTTCTACTAATCAATCCTCTCTATATATGCAGGTATTAACCGGTAATCGGAAGATATACGAATGCGTACAATATGAATTTATTTTAAATTTCCCGATTCGGGATTAGGTCTTATAATGGAAAAAATAATAATTATAGATTTCGGTTCTCAATATACTCAATTAATTACCAGACGAATAAGGGAAGCAAATGTCTTTTCTGAGATTTATCCTCATACAATAAGCTATAAAAAAATTCAGGAGCTTGCCCCTACGGGCATTATATTGTCCGGCGGTCCAATGTCTGTTTATGACGAGGATGCCCCTGATATTGACGAGAGAATTATAAACTATGGGGTCCCGATTCTTGGCATCTGTTATGGATTGCAAATAATATGCAAAAAATTGGGCGGTATTGTTGAGCCGGCTAAAGACAGGGAATATGGGAAAGCCATTCTGGAAATTACCGAAGACTCAAAATTGTTTGCGGGGGTAAGCCCCAAAACAACAGTTTGGATGAGCCATGGCGACTATCTTACCAAATATCCTGAAGGGTTTAAAGTTACTTCAATTTCAGAGCATTCGCCTATATGTTCTTTGGAGAATTCGGACAGGCAAATCTATGGCGTCCAATTCCATCCGGAAGTTATGCACTCAGTTGAGGGTGATAAAATTATCGGGAATTTCTTATTTAAAATATGCAACTGCAAAGGGGAGTGGAGTCCTGCTAATTTCATCAAACATTCTGTTGATTCCATTAAAGAAACTGTTGGAGACAATAATGTTATCTGCGCTTTAAGTGGGGGAGTTGACTCAACCGTTGCTGCAATGCTGGTTAAAAAGGCCATCGGAGATAAGTTATATTGTATTCACATTGATAACGGCCTTATGCGTAAAGACGAAAGCAGCAAAATAAAAAGCTTGTTTGATGAACAACTGCGTCTTAACGTTAAATATATTGATGCTTCCGATTTGTTCTTAGGCAGACTTAAGGGAGTTTCAGATCCTGAAACAAAGAGAAAAATTATCGGCTCAACTTTCATTGATGTGTTTGATAAAGAATCAAAGCAAATTGAGAATGCAAAGTACCTGGTTCAGGGTACTTTATATCCTGATGTTATTGAATCTGTTTCAGTAAAAGGTGCATCGGTTACCATTAAAAGCCACCATAATGTAGGCGGACTTCCTGAAAAAATGAACCTTAAACTTATTGAGCCGTTCAGGGAATTATTTAAAGATGAAGTAAGAAAAGTAGGAAGGGAATTAAACATCCCAGACTATTTCCTTGCAAGGCATCCATTTCCGGGCCCCGGCTTGGCAGTGCGTGTAGTTGGTGAAATTTCAAAGGAAATGCTGGACCTTTTAAGAGAAGCTGACGATATTTATATTACTGCATTAAAAGAGACGGGCTTATACCACAAGATTTGGCAGGCTTTTGCAGTAATTTTGCCTATCCAGTCGGTTGGCGTTATGGGTGATAACCGGACTTATGAGAATGTGCTTGCTCTTAGAGCTGTAACAAGCCAGGATGGTATGACTGCCGACTGGTATAGATTTGACGGCGATTTTTTGGCTGATGTCTCAAATAAAATTATTAATAAAGTCAAAGGTATTAACAGGGTGGTTTATGATATAAGTTCAAAACCTCCATCAACAATTGAGTGGGAATGAGCGAATTAGAAATTAAATATTATTCTGAAAAGAAGCTTGAAGAAGCAAAGACTTTCCTTGATGAAAACAAACCTCTTCATGCTCTGCAAATCTGTCTTTCCTTAACCGATAAAGTTCCGGATTACAAGTACGCATACATAAAAGCGGCTCAGATATATAGAATGCTTGGAAATATAAATCCGGCTGTTTGCTTGTTGAATGATTACCTTGAGGAGTATCCTGAGGATAGTGAACTGCGGTTTTATGCAGGGCATTTTATGCTTGAAAATGAAAAATGGAATGAAGCCATTGATGTTTTCAGCTATATTACCCCTGAAGATGAACCCCTTACTGCATATTTTCTGGGTTATGCGTATTACATGTCACAAGATTATGAACTTTCAATTCACTATTTCCTAAAATTCCTTAAACTGAATAAGCACCAGGATTTTATTATTGACAGTTATGTATATCTGGCTAAGTGTTATCTGAAAAAAACTGATTATGAAAAGGCTCTGAATTATATTAAAAAAGCAGAGGGGATAGTCTCACACAATTGGGAAGTGAATCTGATATTAGCCCAGGCATATACGGGCTTGGGTATGTTTACGCATGCACAGGCACCCATTTTAAGGGCTCTTAAAATTGTGCCGGATGAGCCGTCTTGCTGCCTTGCCGCCGGTAATATCTTCTTTGAAAATGGTGAATATGACAAAGCTGCAAATTATCTGAAAAATTATCTGGATAACTCTGTAGAAGCTCTGGATAGCTCATATACTCTGTATGCAAGTATTTTATATATGCAAAAAAGATATACTGAGTCTGTTGCCTATTATGATTTGTATTTGAGCATACATCCTGACGATGAGAATGCAAAGTTTAATAAGCAAAAAGTATTAAAGGCATATCATTCTGATGATGAAATAAGCGAGAGCCTTAATAGTTAACTTAAACTACTGCTGTCAAACAAAAAATGGAGGGAATTATTTTAAGCGTAAAAGAACTTCCACAGGACGACCGGCCGAGGGAAAAACTTATTGCACGCGGGCCCGGTTCTTTAACTGACGCTGAGCTTTTAGCCATTTTGCTCCGTACCGGCTCCAAAGGAAAATCCGTATTAAACATGGCCCAGGATCTGATTAACAAGCATAAAAATCTGGCTGTAATAGCAGGGCTTTCCCTTTCTACCCTTACTAAAGAACAGGGTATAAAAAATGACAAGGCTGCCGCTTTGCTGGCTGCGTTTGAAATCAGCAGAAGGGTACTGAGCCAGGAAAAAATAGAAAAAGACTTCATTTTTAAACATCCTTTAGATGTTGCAAATTACTTTATCCCCCTTCTAAGAGATAAATTGACGGAATCATTTATCTTACTTTGCCTTAATTCTGCAAATAAAATAGTGCGTATAGTCAATATATCAGAGGGAAATGCCAATGGTACTGTTGTACATCCGCGTGAAATATATAGAACCGCATTAGAATATGGGGCAGTTAGTATCATTGTGATACACAACCATCCCAGCGGGAACCCCGAAGCAAGCAGGGAGGATATCCTAATTACCAAGAAAATAGCCGAAGCAGGCGCTTTTATGCAGATACCCTTGCTGGATCACATAATTATTGCGGGGAACTCCTTTACAAGCCTGGCACAGAAAAATATGATATAATTTGTTAGACAAAGCATATTATTTTAAAATATTAACAAAAAGCTTGATATTCTTGTGTAAATTAGTTAATATTAGCCAGTATTTTAAATACCCTTTTACATCATAACATATTTAATATAAATATGTTATAATTGTCAAAGCAAAATAAAATTTTTTTTGTACATTAGTTAATCAAAAAATAAAAGTATTGGAGGCTAGAGAAATGAAAGTAATTAAAAGTATGTTAGTAATCTCTGCATTTGCTGCATCTTCATTTATGGTTGGATGTGGTGGAGTAAGCGAAGCTGAAATGCAAGAATTAAACAAATTAAAAAGTGATGTTAACTCCGCTCAGACAGAAATTGACCAATTAAAAGGGCAAAGATCTGATCTAGAAAAAACCATTGCTGACAGCAACGCAAAGCTTATGCAATGTGAAAAAGAAAAAGCCGAAGTCAGAGCTAACTTAGATAAATTGCCTAAATAATTGAAATAAAAATTGAAAAATGGAGGTCTTTAAAATGAAACTTAATAAATATATTTTTGGTGTTTTAGCTTTAGCGCTTTTCTTATCGTTAAATACTTTTGCTCAGGAAAAAATGACAAAAGATGAGTGGAAAGCCGAAATGAGCAGCCTAACAGAAAAGAAAGCAAGTTTAACTAATGAATTAAACACTTTGAGAACCGATGTCAATAATCTAAAAAACACTAAAGTAGGAAACGTTGATGATTGTTATAATGAAATTTATACAATGATCGGTGCTTCTAAATCTGACGTTGATAATTTTAGAAGAGCTTTAGCTGACTTAGACGGTAAAATCAGAAGAAACGAAGGTCCTAAAGCTGAAAGGCAAAAAGATCTTAATACTTTAAAAGTTAACAAAATTACTGCTTTACCTGAATTCTTTGATAAAGTTATGAATGAAGAACAAGCTTTATTAGATGCTTGGGTTGAAGCTCCTAAGGATATTAACTACACTGTAGTTAAAGGTGATTGTTTATGGAATATTGCTAAGAAAAAAGAACATTATGGAAATGCTTTAGCTTGGCCTACTATTTACAATGCAAATCGTGACCAAATTAAAGATCCTGATTTGATTTTCCCTAAACAAACATTCAAAATTCCTCAGTTAACTGAAGAAGAAAAAGCTAAATATGAAAAATTAAGAAAAAAT
>JAUZPC010000122.1 GCA_030706105.1 Bacteroidota bacterium
CAATATAATATTAATAAAAGCATATCATTCATATTTGCCTTTTTATATTAATTAAATAAACCCTCAGATTCAAAGTAATTCTTTAAGTTTTATGGAAATATTTAAAGATTCGCATAAAACAATATTAATGTTAAAAAATTTAACCTAAGTATTGTAAATTAAAGAAAAAAAATAAATAAGCAAGAATAACGACCATTAGTCTGAAGTGGGGTTGGCAGGAATTTTGGAAGAGTTGCGCCCTAAAAAAGAGACGCTTTCGCGCCTCCTTTTTATACAGTTTACAACATCTAAAAACCGCTATTTACATTTACATCTACCTGCTCAACATTTCTGCTTTTGAAATTATTAAAGTTGTAACTAAGTGATAGGTTTATGAACGGCGCCTCAGGCACCATATGGAGATTGGATTTAAACCCGACTCCGGTAGTGTAAATATCATATTTCAATTGGTTAAAGAGATTCTGAGCACTTAATACTGCAACTAATTTCTTCTCCATAAATTCCTGCCTGACAGAAAAATTAATCAGGCTGAAAGCTTTTATGTCGCCCTGCCCCATAATACTCTTAGGAAAATAATTAATATCGAACTGAAATTTTGTCCCTGTTTCTAAAATAACAGATACACTTAACCTTGAGTCCCATTGAAATAAATTTGAAGATTCAATGCCGTACTTAGGCATACTTTCTTTATTTAGATTATATAAGTTAATTGCGGGATCAATTTTCAGCCATTTTGCCGCAGTAATACCGGCAGATATCTCTGAACCGATTGCAGTATTATTTATAATATTATTAAATATTAAATATACTTTGCCGTTATTATCAACTACCTGAAGCTGCTCAATTTCATCTTTGGTTTTTCTTAAATAAGTCTGTATTGAAAAATAAACCGCGCTAAAAGATTTTTGATAATTAAGTTCGTACGAATCGGTAAATGACGGAGCTAATTCAGGATTACCTACAATCTGGCTATATGAATCAGAGAAGAATGGATAAGGATTCAATTCCTGATCGTACGGCCTTCTAATACGTCTGCTGTAAGAGAATTGCAGTTGCTGCTCATTTCCCAATCCTCTGGAAATGCTTAGAGACGGGAAATAGTGCATCCTGGCATATTTAAAGTCATTGTTTGTTGTCAGTTGGGAAAGAATCCTGTCAGTATATTCCATTCTTAAGCCGGCCTGATAGTCAAACCCGATGATCTTATCAGTATATGTTGCAAATCCAGCAAATACATTGTTCCTGAAATTATAATTACAAGAAGATGCAGGGTCTATAACCCAAACCTGATCTGCAAAATTATAGTTTTTGCTTGTGAGATTAGTTTTTTTATAAAATAAATTTACCTGCAAACCCGATTCAAAAGAAGCTGCCTCGCCCAATTTATGTTTATAGTTTAGCTTTATTCTGGAGTCATATCTCGAATTTCCGACATCCAACCCTTTAATTAAGTCTTTTTGTGAATTATCTGAATAAACAGCGTGTTCATTAGTTTTTTGGTTATTCGGCATATTAAGAGCGGTAAAATTTATGTCGAAAGAAATATCATTAACCTTTGGCGTAAAAGTTTTTGTGAGATTAAAAGAACCGTTCAGATACCTTACAATGATCTTATGCAGCTCTTTAGTAAGTGAATACAGTTCAGCCGGATTCTCACCAAAACCTGAAAGAGCATTAGAATTATTCATTCGGGTGGTATATTCCATATATCCGCCACTACCGGTTATTCCGTAGATAAAATCACTTGAGACGTTGCGGTCAAAGCCAAACCGGGTTCCATAGTTATCTCTTCTGTTTAACATATTCATTTTGGTATTAACAGCACTATTGTTGTCCAACAATCTGCTAATAGTAATGTCATTAGAATAATTGCCGCGCCGGGCATCACTCCCAAATGTAAAACTATATTCAGGGGCTCTGTAGTTTATGTTAAAATCACCGTTATATTTATCCTTAGCACCTACCCCTGTATTAAAGATGCCGCTGGTAGTTGAAATTTCATTTTTCTTAGTAATAATGTTTATAATACCTGCTGCGCCTTCTGCATCATATTTTGCGGATGGATTTGTAATTAATTCAACTTTATCAATTATGTTAGCCGGAATTTGTCTTAACGCATCCGTTCCCTGCAGCGCACTGGGCCGGCCATCAACCATTACGGTAAAATTACTATTTCCCCTAAGAGTGAGGTTCCCATCTGCATCAACCTGAATAGACGGCTGATTTTGCAATACATCCACGGCAGTACCGCCGGCAGCCGCAAGGTTTTGGCTGACGTTAACAACTTTCTTATCAAGATGGAATTCAGTATTCACTCGTTCCCCCAGGATAACGTTTTCCTGAGTTATCATAACATCTTTTACAAGATTTATTTTACCGGCATTAAACTCGTTCCGGTCCTTTGAAATAATTATATCAGGAATTATTAGGTTTTTATAACCGATAAAGCTTATTTTAATAAAATAGCTCCCATCCTGAAGATTTGGAATTAGAAATTCGCCGGTAATACCTGATGAAGTACCTGTAACGAAACCGGAATCTTTAACTCTATGCACGGTAATATTTGCAAATTGCAAAGGATTTTTATCAAGCGAATCAATAATTATCCCCTTAACGCTACCTTTTACAGATAACGCGGCAGTTTGCTTAGTTTGGCCAAAAGACGTAGCTGTAAATAAGACGAAAATAACGGTAACTAAATATTTCATTTATGCCTCAGGGAATTTATTGATTATTAACTATTCAAATATATTTTTAGATATATAACCAATCAAATGATTTATTTTGTACGGTTAATTTCAAATTCTAATGGGAAAATAATTAAATTAACAAGAGTTAAAGTCTATTAAGAAATTACAAGCTTGATGTCACTAATACAAGGGTTTATAAATTGAAAGAGTGATAAGAAGTAATAAAATGCATAATGTTTTTACCGCAATATATTTAATACTGTCTTTGGTTTTAGCACCATAAATAATTCATTTGAAAATAAATGGGAACCTAATTAGTTTTGCTACGTCTAATTCTAAAATTAAAGAAGATAGAGGGTTAATGGACATAGCTGAATTAAACGAGCGTATCAGTCAACAAAGCGCTTTCGTTGACTTATTAAAATCAGAAATTGGAAAAGTAATTATAGGCCAGCAGGCATTAATTGAACGTTTATTAATTGGCCTTTTGGCAAATGGGCATATCCTTCTGGAAGGAGTTCCGGGGCTTGCAAAAACTTTGGCCATAAAAACATTATCAAGTGTTATGAAAGCTAAATTCCAAAGGATTCAATTTACTCCGGATCTATTGCCGGCGGACTTAATTGGAACAATGATTTACAACCAGAAAGAAGGCAATTTTTCAATCAAAAAAGGGCCTATCTTTTCAAACTTTATTTTAGCGGATGAAATTAACCGTTCGCCTGCTAAAGTGCAAAGTGCACTTCTTGAGGCAATGCAGGAGCGCCAGATTACTATTGGCGAAAGGACATTTAAGCTTGAAGACCCATTCCTGGTAATGGCAACGCAGAACCCAATTGAACAGGAAGGTACATATCCCCTGCCGGAAGCCCAGGTTGACAGGTTTATGTTAAAAGTTAAAATCACCTACCCTTCCCGTGAAGAGGAATCTCAAATAATGAGACAATATATGGGGGGCGATGAAGTACCTGTAAATACGGTAATTAATACGGATCAAATAATTGCTTCAAGAAAACTTGTTAATGAAGTGTATCTTGATGAAAAAATTGAAAAATATATACTTGATATAGTTTTTGCTACCAGAAATCCTGAAAAATTCGGACTACAGAAATTAAACGATTTGATTTCTTTTGGAGCCTCACCTCGTGCAACACTTAATTTAGCTCACGCTGCTAAAGCGATGGCTTTTATTAAACGCAGAGGGTATGTTATCCCGGAAGATATCCGCGCTATTTGTTATGACGTTTTAAGGCATAGAATTGCGGTTACCTATGAAGCTGAAGCTGAAAATCTGTCTTCAGAAAATATTATTCAGGAAATATTAAATAAGGTAGCAGTCCCTTAAAAAAATGACAACACAAGAGATTCTAAAGCAAGTAAGGAAAATCGAAATAAAAACACGCGGTTTAGTGAACCAAGTGTTTTCAGGCGAATACCACTCAGTCTTTAAAGGCAGAGGAATGGAGTTCGCTGAAGTTCGCGAATATCAATTCGGCGATGACATTAGAAATATTGACTGGAATGTTACCGCCCGTTTTGGACACCCTTATGTTAAAATTTTTGAAGAAGAACGTGAACTTACCGTAATGCTTGTGGTTGATCTTAGCGGTTCTCTTTCATTTGGTTCAGCAACTAAGACAAAACAGCAGATTGCCGCTGAGCTAAGCGCCATACTGGCATTTTCTGCGTTAAAGAATAATGACAAGACAGGACTTCTGCTGTTCACAGATAAAGTAGAAAAATTTATTCCTCCGAGGAAAGGACAAAAACACGCATTAAGAATTATAAGAGAGGTCCTTTCCTTTCAGCCTGAGGGTAAAAGAACAAACATTAAAAGCGCTCTTGAATTCCTGAACAATGCCGTAAAAAGGAGAAGCATTATTTTTGTTATGTCTGATTTTATTGATTCCGGTTATGAAAATATTATCAGTTCCCTTTCAAAAAAACATGATCTTGCTGCCATAGTGCTTACAGACAAGCGTGAGTATGAAGTCCCTCCTTTGGGACTTATTAAGCTTAAGGATTCTGAAACAGGAGAAACCCGCTGGTTCAACACATCAAACGCCCATTCAGTTTTTCTGCTTAAAAATCTTTTTAAAAAAAGTATTGAGATGAAAGAAAAAGTATTTAAGTCAGCCAAGATTGATAGCATTGTGCTAAGTACAGAACAAGATTACGTAAAACCATTAGTTAAATTTTTTAAAGCCCGCGAGAAAAGATGAGTAAAATCCGATTTAACTTGCTATTCATAATATCCTTTTTCACAGTTTTTTCAATCTGTTCTCAGGCGCAAGATATAACAGCAAAAGCCTATACGGATAAACAGCAGTACTATATTGGCGATTTTATAACATATACGCTTGATGTAACATACGGTAAAGGCATTAAGATATTTACCCCTGCAATTAAAGACAGTTTAAACCAGTTTGAAATAATCAATACAACAACCCCTAGGATAAAAGTAGAGAATGGTAAGAAAACAATATCATATTCATTTACCATTGCAAGATATGATTCGGCAAATATTTTGATTTCTTCTATTCCAATTTATTATGCAGAAGGGAAAGATACAGTAAAGGTTGACAGTCTTCCGTTTAATGGATTCTTGAGTAAAGAGGGTGTCTTTAAAAATACTCTTACAAACCAGGTATTAGTTAAAATAAACGGTATTAAAATATCTAAAGAAGAAGAAACATTAAAAGATATAAAAGGGCCGAATGAGCTTCCGCCTGATTATCTTTTTTGGGCAATTGTAATTTTAGTTTCTGCCGGAGCCATTTTTGCTGCATATTATTTCATTTCCCGATATTTCAAAAAGCGTAAAGAGAATATGCTTAGAAATAAGCCCGTAATTGCTGTCCCTCCATACAAAATTGCTCTTACAAAGCTAAATGAACTTGAACAAAAGCAGCTTTGGCAAAACGGATTTATTAAAGAGTACCATTCTTCCATTACGGAAATCATAAGAAAGTATTTTGAAGACCAGTTTAAGCTCCCTGCTCTTGAACTTACAACTTCAGAAATTGTTGATCTGCTTGATAAGAACGGATTATTTGGAAAAATTAAAGATTTAACTTTCAGCTTCCTTTCAAATGCAGATATGGTAAAATTTGCAAAGTTTGTTCCTCTAAATAATGTTAATGAAGAGATGATGCATCAGGCAAAAGAAATAATTAATACGACTAAAACTGTTTTGGAGACACCGGATGACATTAACGCTGCATAATATTTCTTTTGTACATCCATGGATATTGTGGCTGCTTCTTAGTCTGCCGCTTATAGCGATATACTATTTTAGGAAGAATAAAAAGACAGAACCGTCTATTCACTTTTCCTCGTTTGAGAATATAAGCAAGATTCCGAAAAGTCTTGCCGGTTATTTGATCAGAATACCATTTTTCTTGCGCCTATTGGCTATCGGTTTCCTAATAGTAGCGATGGCACGTCCGGTTTCTTTTCTGGAAGGAGAAGATATTTATTCCGAAGGAATAGACATTGCACTGGTGTTAGATATTTCTGGCAGTATGCTTGCTAAGGATTTTACCCCTGACAGACTGGCGGCCGCAAAGGAAGTTATAAGTAAATTTATTGATCAAAGGCATTCGGATCGAATCGGCCTGGTAATATTTTCAAAAGAAGCGTTTACACAATGCCCTCTTACTGTTGACTATAACATTCTAAAAAACTTTCTTACACAGGTTAAAAGCGGTATGATTACCGACGGTACTGCCATAGGGAATGCAATTGCAAATGGAGTGAACAGGTTAAAAGATTCTGAAGTAAAAAGTAAAGTTATTATCCTTTTAACTGACGGAATGAATAATGCCGGTGAGGTTAATCCAATTACTGCGGCTGAAATAGCCAAGACTTTTAACATAAAAATTTATACTATCGGAGTTGGCACAAGGGGTACTGCAATGTACCCGGTGCAAACACCCTTCGGTATAGATTACAGACCTATGCCTGTGGAAATTGACGAAGATCTTCTGCAAAAAGTTTCTGCCATGACCGGCGGTAAATACTATAGAGCAACCGATAATAAAAAGCTTGAATCGATTTATAATGAGATTGACAGACTTGAAAAAACTAAAGTAGAAGTTACTTCATATAGAAATGCCAAACAGTTATTTGGCGAATGGCTAATTTTAGGACTTTTGTGCCTTGGTTTAGAACTAATTTTATCAAATACTATTTTAAGAAAATTACCTTAAGAGAATTTATGTTTCGCTGGGCTCATCCAACATATTTACAATATTTATGGCTGCCGGTTGTTCTGCTGGTTTTGTTCATTTATTTAAATTACACAAAAAAGAAGAAGCTGGAAAAATTCTCAAGCAAAGAATTATTGGGTATTCTTATTCCTGATTACAGTTTTAAAAAAACACTATTAAAACAATGCTTGATTGTAGTAAGCATTGTTTTATTAATAACTTGTCTGGCAGCTCCGCAAATAGGTGCTAAGTTTGAAGACGTTAAACAAACCGGAAGTGATGTTTATATTCTGCTTGATGTCTCATTGAGTATGAAAGCTAAAGATGTTCCACCCTCTCGTCTAGATAATGCAAAACTGCAAATTGAAAATCTGATCTCCAATTTAAAGGGAGACAGGATTGGGTTAATTGTTTTTTCAGGTGAAGCATATGTTCAGTTTCCTCTTACCAACGATTACTCTGCTGCCCGTTTATTCTTAAATGCAATAGATGAAAGCACCGTACCACAGCACGGAACTTCAATTAGCTCTGCATTAAATTTGGCCGTAAATTCATTTGACAACAAGCCCTCAGATAAGGCGGTTGTAATCATTACTGATGGTGAAGATCACGAAGGAAACATTTTTGAAGAAATAGAGAATGGGCAGGAAAAAAATATTAAATTTTACTTCATCGGCATAGGTACAAAAGAAGGTAAAACAATTCCGGTAGGCAACCAAGTTAAAATTGATTTTTATGGCGATACTGTAATTACAAAGCTTGATGATAAAGTTCTTAAGGAAATAGCATTAAAAGGAGGCGGGAAATATTATCAGGCAAATGGTTCAAGCAATGCTTTAATGAGTATATATTCTGACTTAGGGCAACTGAAAAAAGCAGAATACGGCACTAAAAGAGTCACCGCATATGAAGACAGATATTATTACTTTTTATTTCCTGC
>JAUZPC010000123.1 GCA_030706105.1 Bacteroidota bacterium
AATTCAGGGTTGCCTAATAATCATATTGCATCTATCGCAATAGATGGATACGGGAATAAGTGGATTGGAACTTATGGCGGCGGACTGGCAAAATTTGACAACACAAATTGGACTATCTTTAATTCTTCAAACTCCGATTTAATCTCTGATAAAATTTTGTGTCTCGCCATTGACAGAAAGGGTAACAAATGGATTGGAACGACGTTGTGTAAATCAGTATATAGAGAAGGGGGCGTAATTTTATCAGCCGAAGAAAAATTAGGTTCGGAAATTCCAAAAGAATATTCATTATTGCAGAATTACCCGAATCCTTTTAACCCGACCACCACAATCAATTTTAGTATTGTCAAATCCGGCAAAGTAAGCTTAAAGGTATATGATATGCTTGGACGGGAAATAAAAATTCTTATTAATGAAGAAAAAGCACCGGGTAAGTATAATGTTACTTTTAACGGTGCCGGGCTTGCAAGCGGTATATATTTTTACAGACTACAGACAGATAATTTTGTTGAGACTAAAAAATTAGTGTTAATGAAATAAACTTTTTATAATCCTCATATTGTTTATCTGGACGGAGACAATTCACTCCGTCCATGATAATAATCCTAATTCGGAGAATTCATAAATCATTTTCCTTTAATCCCTAACTCCACAAAGTTATATATAGTCGATCCTTAATAATGCAATAATTTGATAAATTGCTATAGGTCTGACTCAGTATATATCAAATATTTTTTAAAATCATGTAATTAATATTCTGAAGTATAATAGACCGCTTAAGAGAAATATAATTGCTTGCGATACTTAGAAATTAACTGCTAAGCTAAATCTTCGCGTTACATTCAACAAAAGCATAGGTCTGTATCATGGCAAAAGATATAACAGATTCCTCGCTTTATTTTCGGAATTATGAAACCCTGAAAGGGTGATATGATCGTAGAATGATACATTGAATATTCGATAAACCCTGAAAGGGTGACATTATGGTTTCTTCTTGTGACTACAAATTCAATAGTGTCACCCGTTCCGGGTTTTGTCCTCTTTATTGTCTAATTTTTCTACTATACTTCCACCCTTTCAGGGTTTCATCTGTGCATCCTTTTCCTATTATCGTTTCGAGGCTATCTTAAAAGTAGAGATAGGCTTAGAGTATTCTCAATGCTAGTAACCTAAATAAGACATCCAGAATTCCTAAAGGAAATGCCAATAAATAATATTAAGACTAATTCAGAAGCAATAGGGAGACAACGTAATTTGATTGGCAAAGCGTCACTAACTATTAATTAGTATACCTATTTCTGCCGGAGTTATAGTTTAACCGTAAACTTCTTTTATTGCGGAACTGATAACTGCTTGCTGGCCGCTGCCTGTCCTCTGAAGGTTTGGATTACTGCTTTTACTGTCTCATCTTAGGCAGGTTAATAAATGCTGCAAAGAAGAAAACAATATTAGCCATCCAGGCAGTCAATACCGGATCGATGGACCCGCTTTTGCCAAAAGCCTGGCTGATTTTCATAAATACTAAATAAATAAAAGTAACTAATATATTCAAACCTACCTGTGCAGCCATTCCACCCTTGCGTTTATTTGCTGATATCGGCAGGCCAAAAAGAAGTACAACTAAACTGGATGTTGCAAAAGCAAACCGTGAATAATACTCTATCCAAATGTTTTTAGGATCATTGCCGGATTTCTGCTGCACTTCAGCATAGTGTTTTAACTCTGTTAGATTCATTTCCTCAGGTTTCTGCTGTTTTCCTGCTATATCACTGGGTTTAAAATTTAATGAGTCCAGCCTGATTGCATCAAAGTTATCTTCTTTCTGCCTGTCTCCAATAAAAGTCCTTCTGATAACTCTATTTCCAATCCATACTTTTTTTAGCGAATCATAACGCATTGACTGGCAGTCTGTTCTTTGAAGCATTTCAGTAATATTAGCAGGATTAAAATCCTGAATACATACTCTCATGGCAGTGCTATTCACTTCGTCAAAATAATTAATATTTATAATTCTTGTACGTGAGTCCTGAAAGAAAATGTTGTTCTCGTTAAAGTTCACTCCTTTTCTAAGCAAATTCACTTCAATGTTTATTTTAGTCTTATTCGCTTTAGGTACAACATAGCCTGAAAAGTAAATTGAGAACATGCATACAAATATTGTTGTAATCATAAAGGGAAGCATAAATCTGGCCATGCTGACACCGCTTGCTTTTATTGCGGTCAACTCACTTAAGTTGGCAGATTTTCCGGCCGTAAACAGGGCGGCAAAAAGAACAGAAATGGGGGTAATTAATTTGATTATCTCAGGTGAAAAAACCATGTAATAATAAAAAATCTTAAGGAGGGGTACTTTATTATCAATAAAATCATCCAGATTTTCCATCATGTCTATTACGACAAATATTAATGTTAAAGCCATTATCCCAAAAAGAATGGTCTGTAAGAACTGCTTTATAAGGTATCTGTCTATTATCTTCATTTATTCTTCACTATCGCCATTTCCACCGGAATTGATGTCTTGCAGCCATTTAGGTACTAATTTCTTAAAGAATGAGAAATCCAATGTTAATGATTCTTGAGAACTGCGGAATGTAATAAAGACTCCGATAATTCCCAGAACTACATTAGCTCCCCACATTCCCCAAAACGGGGTAATTATATTCCGGTCAGCAAGTTTTTCGCCGCCAATAAGAAAAGCCCAGTATATTAAAAAGAAAAATAAGCTGATGCTTGCCGCAACTCCAAAACCGCCTTTACGAACCATAACCCCAAGAGGTGCGCCTATTAATATAAAAATAATGCATGCAGCAGGGATTGAGTATTTCTTGTGAACCTCAACTTTATATGAATTTGTCTCTTCTTTGCTGAATTCTATTCTTTGAAAATTGGAAAGTATTACATTTTTTGCTGTCCTGATTTTATCAATTGCTCTTGATTTTATAAGCTCAATATTGCTCAGTTTAAAAGGGGCACTGCCAAAATTACTTTTTTTGCCTGAATACATATATTTGCCGGACTCAGAATATAGAGTCTGAACATTCTGGTTAACTTCTTTATTCAAACTGTCAACAATTATCTGCATCTTTGCCGCACTTAGTTCACGCTCGCTTCTTTGTGTAACATTGCCTGAACTTTGAAAGGAGAACTGGTCGGCATTCATTGCAATTCTATGTCTTGTAAAAACTAATTTCCTGTAATTGTTGGCTTGTGCAGCATCAGTTTCGTGTATCTCGCCCTCTTCCAAATCCATTATCAATTTTGTCTTATCACCCGCAAAATAAATATTCCCTCTTTTAGCCGTAACAATGTTTATTTTGTTAGGGTTGGTATAGTCATATATGGTAACGCCAAATATTTTATTGGTTTTTTTGTCAATATCTCTTACAAGAATTGCATAATTATTTACTTCCTGGGAGAAGACGCCGGGTTCAAGTGATAGTGTAGGTTTCTGTCTGGAAATATCCTGCATTAAGATCTTTGCCTGGTGGTTAGCATCGGGGAGAACATCATTGTTAAATACTACAAGCCCATATCCTACTAACAGACTTGCCAAAAAAGGTGCAAGCATCATTCTGTAAAGACTAATGCCGGAAGAGCGCATTATTGTTACTTCATTGTTTTGGCTCATAGTGCCAAACGCCATAAGGGCAGATACTAAGCATGCCATAGGTACTACCAGCACTACCATCCATGCTAAATTATAAGCAATTAGCTTTATAATGATAAAAGTATCCAGACCTTTGCCAATTAACCGGTCTGCAAATTTCATCATAAACTGAAGCAGGAAAATAAACATCAGGGTTATGTTAGAAAACAAAAACGGAGCTACATGATGTCTTAATATGTATCTGTATAAAATCATTTGGTAAAATAGAAACAAAAAATTTTTAATCTGTTAATTTAAGAAATTTCAGCAAGAATAAATAGGAATTCATATTTCACACTGTAACGAAACAATACTATAGATTTGCTTTCCAATTCTATAATTGGATTTGTCTTTATTTATTATTTATTCAATTATTATATTGCAGTAATAAAAGCAGGACTTTAATTTAAGTTTATGGTAATTGAAGATTTAGTAAATATAAAGCAAAAGACTCCTAAGTATATTGTGGGCCTTATGTCAGGTACTTCATTAGATGGGGTTGATGCCGTATTGATTGAGCTTACGGGTACGGGATTTTCTACATTCTTTAAGCAGCTTGGGTTCATTACATATCCTTTTCCTGAAGGACTTAAAGAGAAGCTGCTTGAAAATTCAAATCTGAATTCCGGCAATGTAACGGATGTTTGCAGACTTAATTTCCTGGTTGCTCTTATTTATGCTGACGCTGTAAAAGAACTATGCGCAAAAAATAATTTCCCTTTGGACCGAATTGACTTAATAGGTTCCCATGGTCAGACTATTCATCATTTACCGGTAAAAGAAAACTATTTCGGCTATAAAGTGGCTGCTACGCTGCAAATTGGAGATCCGTCAGTTTTGGCAAAACTATTAAACATACCTGTAATAGGAGATTTTAGAGTTGGTGATGTTGCGCTAAACGGGCAGGGGGCTCCCTTAATACCTTATTTTGATTATATTATGTTTTCATCTGCCGGCAAGAACATTGCATTGTTAAATATTGGAGGAATTTCCAATATTACAATTCTAAAAAAGGGTGGAACTAAAGATGATGTTTCAGCTTTTGATTTAGGGCCCGGTAATATGATGATTGATTTATTAATGAGAAAATACTATGACAAAGAGTTTGATGAGGAGGGTTCTATAGCAGCTTCCGGCAATGTTAATAGTCCAATGTTATCCGACTTAATAGCCGGGGATTCATATTTACAGGCATTCCCGCCAAAGTCTACCGGCAGAGAATATTATTCCGAATCTTTCTATAAGGACATTCTGCCGTTGTATGCCTCTTTACCTCCTGAAGATATTATTGCAACAATTACTGAATATACGGTATTTTGCATAACTTTTAGCTATGAGAAATTTATAAATATTAACTTTGCTCTTGATGAGTTGATTATAAGCGGCGGCGGAGCTAAAAATAAATTTATCTTTGAAGGTCTAAAAAAACATTTTGGCAGCTTCTGTAAAATCAAAATCCTGGAGGATGAAAAATACTCGGCTGATTCAAAAGAGGCTGTATGCTTTGCAGTTTTGGCTAATGAGACTTTGTGCGGAAACAAAAGCAATTTACCTTCTGTAACAGGTGCTGCCAGGGAAACTATCTTAGGGAAAATATGTCTTCCGTAGTAAGTACTATGTTAAATACCATTAATAATTACTCAAATAAAAGTGAGGAAAAATGAAAGTCCTGATTACAGGCGGTGGTGGATTTTTAGGATCTTTTCTTAATTGGGTGCTGAATAAAGAGCATCGCATCCTTTCCCTTTACCACAATTCAACTGGTAATTCTAATTTATTTAACTCAAGATATGCGGATATTGCAAATAATACTATTTTGGAAAATATATTTAGAGAGTTTAAACCCGATGTCGTCGTTCATTCGGCCGGCATATCATCATCTGCTGAAACTGCAAAGCACCCTGCAAAGTATGTATATAACGTAAATGTAAATGCTACAGAAAATATTGCCCGGCTCTGCAATTTACATAAAGCAAAACTGATTTTTCTTTCTACTGACTTAGTCTATGCCGGTTACAGAGGGCAAATGCTTAATGAGGACGCAAAATTAATACCGATTTCTCTTTATGCAGAAACAAAACTTATGGGCGAAGTAAAAATCCAAAATACTTTTGAGAATTTTATTATACTTAGATGTGCTTTAATGTTCGGACTTGGCACAGGCGGGGCTAATAACTTCTTTGCACAGTCTTACAATAAACTTATTAATAACATTCCCATCAAAGTATTTACTGATCAGTACAGAACTCCATTATCCGGGCGTGAGGCTGCCGGAATAATTACCTCAGTACTTGAGTCTGATGTTACGGGAATTTTTAATATGGGAGGGAGAGAGCGGCTTTCACGATATGAATTATTTACCAAACTTTGTTCTGCTGCCGGAATAGACGAAGGGTTACTTCTAAAAGTTAAAATGTCCGAGATTCATGGTTACACTGCTGTTGAAGATGTTTCGATGGATACAAGCAAACTGCAATCAATAGGAGTGAACATCATTTCGGTTGAGGAATCAATTTTAAAAATCTTGAATAATAAAGAATATGACTAAACAATTATTAGGTGCCCATACTTCAACTCAGGGTGGAGTGTCTAAAGCAGTTGATCTGGCGGAAAAACTTGGATTTACTGCCATGCAGATTTTCACAAAGAACAATAACCGCTGGCAGGCAAATCCTATCAGCGACAAGGAAGTTGAGCTTTATAAGAATAAAATCTCTCAAAGTAAAATTAAATCAGTGCTGGCACACAGCAGTTACCTGATTAATCTTTGTGCAAAAGATACAGATCTAAGGAAAAAATCTCTTTTATCATTTATAGAAGAGTTGGAGAGATGCGAACTTTTAGACATACAATATTTAAATTTCCATCCCGGGGCTCATGGAGGACAAGGGGCGGATGAAGGCATCAAAATTATTGCAGAGGCAATAAACACAGCAATAATAAAAACAAAATGTGCCGGTTGCATGCTTGAGCTTACTGCCGGGCAGGGGACTTCTATTGGGCACAGCTTTGAGGAATTAAAATCCATTATTGATCTGGTTGAGAATAAGAATAGAGTTGCTGTTTGCATTGATACGGCCCATGCATTTGCTGCCGGATATGATGTCAGTAAAAAAGATACTTATGAAACAGTTATAGATGATTTTGATAAAATTATCGGATTGCCTTACCTGAAATATTTTCATTTAAACGATTCAAAAAAGCCTTTGGGCAGCAGGGTGGACAGACACGAACATATTGGTAAAGGTTTTATAGGTTTGGATGGGTTTAAACTTATTTTGAATGACAAGCGCCTTTGGGGAATTCCAAAAGTATTAGAGACCCCAAAAGGGAAAGAGTGTCTTGAGGATTTGGAAAATTTGAAAGTACTGAGAAGTCTTATTGCTGAAAAAGGTGATCCTGCATAATTTATTGTCTGTTTCAGTGCCTGAATGTATGCCATAGGGTGCTTATTTATAACTAATTAACTATATTTACGTTAATAATAAAAAAAAATGAGATAATTGCATAAGACTATAGTTTATCTTACAGGTTTTATGGGCGCCGGAAAAAGTACAATAGGCCCCATCTTGGCTAACACAATAGGCTGGGATTTTTTTGACCTGGACAAAGAAATTGAAAGAATAGAAGATAAAAAGATTAAAGAGATATTCAACCAAAGTGGCGAAGAATATTTCAGACAGTTGGAGACCAAAGTGTTAAAAATGATTTCAGCTAATGAAAGAAAAATTATATCACTTGGAGGAGGAACAATTGTTAATCCTGAAAATCTTTCATTTATTAATGAGACCGGCATTCTTATTTATTTAAAAACAAATAGTGATGTCGCATTCAAACGCCTGCAGCACAAAAGAGACCGTCCCGCAATTTTAATTGATGATGAAGAAAACTTTGACGAGAAATTAAAAGTGAAAATTTCTGAGTTGATGGCTGAGCGGGAAAAATACTACCTAAAAGCAAAAATAAGCATTGAAACATCAAATGGTTCGGTTGGAAGCGTGATAGACAAAATAGTTGCGCAGTTAAAACATTTCATTACTCTCTCTTAAGAAAGGTCTTTTATGAAAAAAATAAATTTAGAACTTGAAGACAGATCTTATAGCATTAATATTGGTG